>CAMHUJ010000244.1 GCA_946188175.1 uncultured Ruminococcus sp. | reverse complement strand
CGCTCGACCGCATTAAAGGTTCGCAAGGTCTGGAATGACGACGGCAAAAAACGTCCGGCGAATGTGCAGGTACAGATCATGCGCGGCAGCAAGGTCTATGACACCGTCACGCTCTCCGAACAGAACAACTGGTCGGCGCGCTGGGACTGCGTTATTTATGCAGATGACTGGAGCGTGAAGGAGGTCAGTGTGCCGCAGGGCTATACCGTGACTTATCAGAAGGACGGCATGGTCTTTACGGTTACGAATACCGAAACACTGATTCAGACCGGTCAGACAAACCGTCCGGTTCCGTATCTTGCGGGCGGCGGACTTGTGCTGATGCTGATCGGCGCAGTGCTGATTTCTTCGGGAAGGAAGCAGTCGGATGAAAAATGCTAAGATCGGCATTGGAATTGTATCGCTGCTGACCGGCTTTGCCATGATCTGTGTCTGCGGATTTCTGCTCTGGCGCAATGAGAAGGAGAGTCAGGCGGCGGCAGATGCGGCGCTTTGCGATCTGCCGAAGCTCAAGGAGAAGATTGAAGCGGAGAAGGGCAATCCTGATAACGCGCTTTATCAGCGGTATCTGCTCGGCGATGCCTATGTACCGCCGGATGCCGATACGGCAGCGGACGAATTTGTGATTCCGATGGACGGATACAGCTACATCGGCTATCTGACCTTCCCGACACTCGGGCTGGAGCTGCCGGTTATAGACGGCTGGGATACGGAACGCCTGCGCAGAGCACCCTGCCGCTATTACGGCTCTGCGGAAACGCAGGATCTGGTCATTGCGGCGCATAATTACCGCAGCAGCTTCGGGCAGCTTGACGGCTTGCAGATCGGCGATGAGATCCGGTTCACGGATGCGGCCGGCATCGTGCACCGCTATCTGGTCGGTGAACTCGAGATCGTAGAGCCGACAGCTGTCGAGTATATGATCCGGAGCGACTGGGCGCTTTCGCTTTATACCTGCACATATGACGGTCAGCACCGTGTGACCGTGCGCTGTGCAGAGCAGGAGCAGCCTGCGGCAGTTTCCGAAACAGCATAAAAGAAAAACCGCGAATCCGTTGCAGAAACGGGTTCGCGGTTTGTGTTTTAATACCGGATATTCTGATTAGTTCCGATGATGCCGATATAACTTTTGCCGGGACTGACGGTCAGCTCCGCGCCGGATGCATCATAGAGCCGGATCGGATCGGTTTCGGTATCCTTTGTCCATGTGATCGGCTGGATGCCGCCGTTTGCGGCATAGAAGCCGGAGCCGCCGTTGAGCGCAACATCCATGAGGTATTCATCCTCGCGCGTATGGATATCGGTTTGCAGGATGATCACATTTTCAAATGCAAGCTGCGTGCCGGTATGTGAATCGAGATGCGGTGAGCCGGAATGCAGCTTTTTATAGTTGCCTGCGGCTTCGTCATAGCAGAATGTGCTGTAATACGCGCCGGAGAAATTGAGCTGAATCTCCCGCGTCGGTGTCTGTGCATCATTCAGCGGAATCTCCGCATCCGCAAATTGAAACAGCGGCCGACGGTATTCCGGCAGGAGGTCGGTGCGGACGCTGCGCTTTGCCATGAATTCAGGCAGAAGCGAGCCGCGCAGATAGCCGGTATGCTCAATCGCATAGGTTTGACGGCGCTGCTCATCGCGGAAGAACAGTGCACCTTCGAGCCCGGAGCCGTCGAAGCGGTCGATGCCGGTGCGTGTCAGTGTTTCTTTGGCAATGGTCTGATCCATGCCCCAGTGGCAGTAGACCGCATCCATGCCGAGGCAGAGAATCGGGTAGTAATAGCGGCAGCTGCGGACGGAACAGATATCGGGGACTGCCGTATAATCCGCATAGACCGCCATAAGCCGCGTGATGCCTGCCTCGACGGGCAGTTCAAAAATGACATCTGCATCGGCGATGCCGTATTGCGGCAATGCGGCGCGGACATTGTTGACCATGACCGCAACGGGTCGCTTGCCGACGGCTGCGGCGGAAAATCCCGCCTGACCGGTCAGCGGATTGCGGTCGGCAGGGACCGGTTTTGCTGCTTCGGTCGTTTCCGGTGCGGATGTAACGGGAGCTGTTGTTTTGGATGTAACAGGTTTTGTCTGTGCGGCGGTTGACGTTGCAGACGTAACAGGGGAGGCGACGCTGCCTTCCGGTTCCGTATGTCTGCTGCAGCAGCACAGAACCAGCGCCGCTGCAATCAGCAGCGGAATCGGATTTCTACGTTTTGACATATTTCTCATTCTTTCTTTTGTTCGCGGCGGAATATCTTTTGTTCATATTATATCACAAATACGCGGGAATTGCAAGCCCTTCTCGGAATGAGAAATTAGGAATGAGAAATTAGGAATTGCGGTATCGCCTTGCGGCGATGATTTATACGGAGAAAGGAGAAAGTGAATAAAGAATACTCTGATTCATCAAAGAATTGCCGGCGAGCGCTGCAATCTTAGGTTTTATTAAGGATGCGTGAAGCCGGATTTCAGGCACAGCCGTTATAATATTATTATGCTTTTGCGCGGAAATGCGGGCAGTGCCCGCCGCCGTTTTTACCCCCATGCAGCTTTCTCAAAGAATTATTCATTTTCTCCCATTGAAAATTAGCGGAGAATTTGTTATAAGCGGGCAGTGCCCGCCTCCGTTTTTTTCCCCATGCAGCTTTCTCAAAGAATTATTCATTTTCTCCCATTGAAAATTAACGGAGAATTTGTTATAATAAAACAGAATCAAAACAAAAGGATGTGAGGTTGTGTCGGAAACAATACTGATCGCGGAGGATGACGCCGATATTCAGGAAATCCTGAAGCTCTATCTCGAAAACGCAGGCTTTCGTGTCATCCGCGCCGCCGACGGCAATCAGGCGTTTGAAAAAATCTGCTCGGAGCATCCCGATCTCGCGCTCGTCGATATCATGATGCCGGGCATGAACGGCTACGAGCTGACAAAGCGCGTCCGCGCAAAAAGCAATATCCCGATTATCATTATCTCCGCTATGAATGCGGACAGCGATAAAATCCTCGGACTGGATATCGGCGCGGATGATTATATCACCAAGCCGTTCAATCCGCTGGAGGTCGTCGCGCGCGTCAAATCCAATCTCCGCCGCTTTTATCAGCTCGATAACGTACAGCAGAACGGCAGCGATCTGCTGCGCGTCGGTGCACTGTCGCTCGACCCGAAGAAGTTTTCCGTGACGAAAGACGGCGCGGAGATCGCCCTGACGCCGACGGAATTCAAAATTCTGATGATGCTTATGGAGCATCCCGGGCGCGTCTTCACGAAAATGCAGATTTATGAGCGCATCAACGGCGAATACTTCGAGAGTGACGACAATACCATGATGGTGCATATCTCGAAGCTGCGCGACAAGATCGGCGACGACAGCAAGAATCCCGTCTATCTGAAAACCATTCGCGGATTGGGGTATAAAATTGAAGATATTTAAGAAAAGACGCATGAGCAGCCTCAACCGCTATATTATTCTCAATATGCTGGCGGCTTTTATATTGAGCGGCTGCATGCTGGTTTTCAGTCTGGTATACGGCTTGGCCAAGGCGGAAAAGCCGCTTTACGATGCGTTTTATGCACGGTATCCGGAATATGAATATATGACGGCTGAAGAGTATGATAAGGTCAATGAAGAGTATACAAAAGCATGGAGCACATTTCAGGAGGATATGTCGCCCGGATGGGAAAAGAAAGCAACGGTGACACTGATTGCTTATTTGCTGATCGGCGGCTTCGGCGGCACATTGCTGATCATGTGGGCATTTGTGTTCAAGATTCGCCGCAGGATCGTCCGTGAGCTGAACAGCTTTGATGCCGCACTCGGCACGATCCCTGAGATTTCCGGCGGCAATCCGGATGCGATCTCGGAGATTCATTCCGGCATCCGCGAATTCGATCAGATCTGCCTGCGGTTCAATCAGATTTCCGACCGTCTCAAGCAGAGTGAGACTGAGCGGCAGAAGCTCGAAGTGCAGCAGCGCAAAATGATCGCCGATATTTCGCATGACCTGAAAACACCGATCACGGTCATTCAGGGCTATTCCAAGGCGGTGCGCGACAATGTTGCGGATGATGAGACCAAGGAGAAATATCTCGATGCGATCTGCCGCAAATCCGAAATGGTGACGGAGCTGATCAACACCTTCCATGAATACAGCAAGCTGAATCATCCGGATTACAGCCTGCATCCGGAGGAGGGCGACCTCTGCGAATTCC
>CAMHUJ010000243.1 GCA_946188175.1 uncultured Ruminococcus sp. | reverse complement strand
CGCAGCGCATAGTCAATACCGTGCGGGTTCGACCCCCGCCGCCGGCATTCAAAAAAGCTCCCTGCATTTGATGCAGGGAGCTTCCATTTTCTTTCAATCAGAAATTTTTCTCCATAAAGGTATAGTATCCGGAGCCGGACTCCGTCCCCTTATCCTTTAAGATCATGTGATATTCCATATAGGCATTATCCTCACCGTTGATCGTCATATGCTGCTCGACCTGCTCAATCGCGCAGGGACCGGCATAATCCTGATCACCGCAGCTCGAATCGCTCCGGTATTTTTCCATATCAAAACCGCTGCCCTGAATACTGAAATATACATGGCTGCCGGATGCGCCGGCCTCCGTGAGCTGATAATCCTTTCCGAGGAATGAAAAGCTGCCGTCTTCTGCAATCGTCATTCCGCCGTGCTTATATTCACCCTCGACCGTTTCTTTGTCGAAACCCTCCGGCATCGCGCCCGTCAGCATATATCCTGCACAGTAATAGTTACCGGCAATGCTGCCTGCATTTTCTGTGCCGGATTCGCTTTCCGCAGGAGCCTCTGTTTCAGACTCGCTTTCCGCACGGGACTCCGTTTCAGATTCACGTTCCGAATCTGCGGCAGTACCGGCAACGGTTTTCTCCGCTGCCTGTATATCGGCGGTATCCGTTTCGGATGCGCCGCAGCCGGTGAGTACAGCAGTCAGAAGCAGTGCTGTGAGTAAAATACCTGTCTTTTTCATGATAATCCTCCGTTCTGTAAATACAAAGATGTTGAATAAAGATGTCCTATACAAAAAATGTATATTGAGCGTATTATATCACAAATTGACTGACTTGTCAAGAGATCAGTCAAAAAAATCCTGTACCCGAACGGATACAGGATTTTTTCATACTTTATTCGGCTTCAAACATATCTTTTCCGACGCCGCAGAGCGGACATACGAAATCCTCGGGCAGATCCTCAAACTTCGTGCCAGCCTCGATGCCGTTATCCGGATCGCCGACAGTCTCGTCATAGGTGTAGCCGCAGACGGAACATACATACTTCATGCTGATTTCCTCCTTTCTGTTGTGATCGGTATACTGCATCTCTCCCCGCCTGCGGCGGGAAGACATTGTATATTGCGGAATTCCAAAGGGACACTGTCACCTTTGGCTGTGCCACTTTGGACGGCGGCGGGGAGCCGCCCCGAATGAACTGAACAACGCACTGTGCTGCATAAAATGCTGAATAAAGGCGAAGCAAATCGGCGGCGGGCACTGCCCGCTTATTCTATCGGCTCAAAGTCGGATGCGCCGTGCTTGCAGAGCGGACAGACAAAGTCCTCCGGCAGCTCCTCACCTTCATAGACATAGCCGCAGATCGAGCAGACCCAGCCCTTTTTGCCCTCGGTCTGGGGCTTCGGCTTGACATTTGCATGATAATAGCTGTAGGTCATGGTCTCCGCATCGGAAACAACACGCGCCTCGGTGATCTCACAGATGAACATGCCGTGCGTGCCGAGATCGACATACTGCACGACCTTCAGCGACATCATCGCATTGATATAATGCGGCAGCATCACAAGACCGTTCTCCGTCCGGATCGGCTTGCAGTCCGCGAATTTATCGGTATTTCTGCCGCTGCGGAAGCCGAAGTTCTCAAAGACCTTGAACGGCGCCTCGACGGACAGACAGTTGACATTCATGATGCCGGTCTGCTGAATGACATGATGCGAATAATTCTCCTTGTTGATCGTCACGGCGATGCGGTTCGGGGTATTGGTCACCTGCGTCACGGTATTGACAATCAGACCGTTATCCTTTTCGCCGTCATTCGAGGTGACGACATAGAGACCGTAGCCGATCTTAAACAGCGCGGTCAGATCATTCTTGTTTGCGGTATGATCCTGCTGTGCGAGATAGTCGCGGCAGAGCTCATCCGCAAGCGCCTGAATCTGCGCATTGCTCTCGTCATCCAGCGCGGATTTGATATGCACGGTATTCTCGGCGAAGGTCAGATTCTTGCAGCCCTCGAGCATCTTCTTCATGACCTTTTCCGCCTGCGGTGCCCATGAACCGTTCTCGATAAAGCCGACGGTGCGGTTCTGGAAATTGCGCTCGGTCAGCTCCTCGATGAATGTGCGCATGAACGGGAAAATCTCCGCATTATAGGTCGTTGTCGCAAGGACGATTCTGCCGTAGCGGAAGGCATCCTCGACGCATTCTGCCATATCCTCACGCGCCAGATCACTGATTGCAACCTTCGGGCAGCCGTTTGCCTTGAGCGCATCCGCGAGCTTCTCGGCAGCGCGCTTTGTATTGCCGTAGACAGAGGTATAGAACACGGCAATGCCCTCGCTCTCGATCCCGTAGGAAGACCATGTATCATAGAGCCCGAGATAATAGCCGAGATTCTCGTTCAGCACCGGACCGTGCAGCGGGCAGATGATCTGAATATCGAGCCCAGCCGCCTTTTTCAGGACAGCCTGCACCTGTGCGCCGTATTTGCCGACGATGCCGAAATAATAGCGGCGTGCTTCACATGCCCAGTCCTCCTCGACATCCAGCGCACCGAATTTGCCGAAGCCGTCCGCGGAGAACAGCACCTTGTCCGTGCTGTCATAGGTCATCAGAACCTCGGGCCAGTGCACCATCGGCGCACCGACAAAGTTCAGCGTATGCTTGCCGAGCTCCAGCGTATCCTTCTCTTTGACGACGATGCGGCGGTCTGCAAAATCCGTTCCAAAGAAATTCTGCATCATCTGGAATGCCTTTGCAGAGGAGACGATCTTTGCATCCGGATAGAGATTCATGAAGTTTGCGATATTTGCGGAATGGTCGGGCTCCATATGCTGCACGACCAGATAATCCGGCTTCTTTCCGCCGAGCACGGATGCAAGGTTATCGAGCCACTCATGCGTGAAATTGCGGTCAACGGTATCCATGACCGCGATCTTTTCATCCATGATGACATAGGAATTGTATGCCATGCCGTTCGGGACATCATACTGCCCTTCAAAGAGGTCGATCTTGTGGTCGTTCACGCCGATATAGCGGATGTCGTTTGTGATGTTCATTTGGTATTTCTCTCCTTTACATTGAATTTGGTATTGTCCGGTTTTTACAATGGGTTGATGATATTATAAAAAAGCAGTATCCGTTTCGCGGATGCTGTTTTGAATGGGGAAAGCTGCCCTTTTTATAAAAGGGGACTTTCGCCATACAATGCCAACAACTTAAACGACTGCGGCAATCTGTGAATTGCTGCGGAGCTCCTGACGATGAGGGATTTCGCTCACTGCGGTGAGCGACCAGAGACTCTGTCTCTGGACTCTGCGAGCTTTTGAAAAAGCTCGACCGAAACTTTAATAATTGTGCTGTCGGCGGGCTTTAGAAATCGCCTGCGCTGGCTCAGCGCCCGTGAACGATCTCGCCGTTTTTCCAGATCAGCTCATTCGGGCACTTGCCTTCGTCATGCAGCTGCTTCATATTCAGCACCGTGGTCTCCGCGATATTATTCAGCGCCTCCTCCGTCAGGAACGCCTGATGCGACGTCACGATCACATTCGGCATCGAAATCAGCCGCGCCAGAATATCATCATTCAGAATATGACCGGAGAAATCCTCGAAGAAATAATCGGTCTCCTCTTCGTAAACATCCAGACACGCCGCACCGATCTGCCGCGCCTTGATGCCCTCCAGCAGGCACTCCGCATCAATCAGCGCGCCGCGCGAGGTATTGATAATCACTGCGCCCTTCTTCATCAGCTTGATTGTCTCGCAGTTAATCATATGATGCGTTTCATCGGTCAGCGGGCAGTGCAGCGAGACAATATCGCTCTGTGCAAGCAGCTCCTCCAGCGAGACATAATGGATCCCGCTGTCCTTCGCCGGAAACTTATCGTATGCGATAATATTCATCCCGAAGCCGCGGCAGATATCCATAAATACGCGCCCGATTCTGCCCGTTCCGACAACACCGACCGTCTTGCCGTGCAGATCGAAGCCGGTCATGCCGTTCAGCGAGAAATTGAAATCGCGTGTGCGGATATACGCCTTGTGCGTCCGGCGGACAATCGTCAGCAGCAGCGCCATGGCATGCTCGGCGACCGCATAGGGCGAATATGCCGGAACATGTGCAACACGCAGACCGCAGTTCGCCGCTGCCTTCAGATCGACATTGTTATAGCCAGCGCAGCGCAGTGCAAGATATTTGCAGTCGAGATCGGCGAGCTTTTCCAG
>CAMHUJ010000242.1 GCA_946188175.1 uncultured Ruminococcus sp. | reverse complement strand
AACTCCTCTCTCCTGACTCCTCACTTTACAAACCCTTTCTCCTTCCTACTTTCTGCTTCCTGCTTCTGAGATACTCTTGACTGAAAGGCAAAACTGTGCTATAATAATACAGAACTTTTCATACATTCCGGAGGGGATTCAAATGCTTGATATTAAATTTCTGATCAACAACAAGGACGCCGTCAAGGAGAACATCAAAAAGAAGTTCCAGGACGACAAAATTCCGCTCGTAGACGAGGCTGCGGAGCTCTATGCACAGATCATGGACGCAAAGCACTTCACCGAAGATCTGCGCGCACAGCGCAATAAGCTCTCGGCACAGGTTCCGGTGCTCATGAAAGAGGGCAAAAAGGATGAGGCGGAGGCAATCCGCACACAGGTCAAGGAGAACGCAGGCATCATGAAGGAGAAGGAAGCCTTCATGGACGAGGCAAGCGCAAAGCTCGACGATATCATGAAGCGCATTCCGCAGATGATCGACCCGTCCGTTCCGATCGGTAAGGACGACAGCGAGAATGTCGAGGTCGAGCGCTTCGGCGAGCCGGTCGTGCCGGATTATGAGATCCCGTATCACGCGGACATCATGACAAGCCTCTGCGGTCTGGATAAGGAAGCCGCAGGCAGAGTCGCCGGCACCGGCTTCTATTATCTCATGGGCGATATCGCTCGCCTGCATGAGGCCGTGCTTGCATATGCAAGAGACTTCATGATCGACCACGGCTTTACCTATCTGATCCCGCCGTTCATGATGCACAAGAGCATCGTTGAGGGCGTTATGAGCTTCGAGGAAATGGAAGCGATGATGTACAAGATCGAGGGCGAGGACCTCTACCTGATCGGTACATCCGAGCATACGATGATCGGCAGATTCGTCGGTCAGATCGTGGACGAGAGCTCGCTGCCGCTGACTCTGACCTCCTATTCGCCCTGCTTCCGCAAGGAGATCGGCTCGCACGGTCTTGAGGAGCGCGGCGTCTACCGTATCCACCAGTTTGAGAAGCAGGAAATGATCGTCCTCTGCAAGCCGGAGGAGAGCATGGACTGGTACAATAAGATGTGGAAGCTCTCGGTCGAGCTCTTCCGCAGCATGGGCATTCCGGTCCGTCAGCTTGAGTGCTGCTCGGGTGACCTTGCAAATCTCAAGGTCAAGTCCTGCGATATCGAGGCATGGAGCCCGCGTCAGAAGAAGTATTTTGAGGTCTGCTCCTGCTCGAATCTCGGCGACGCACAGGCACGCCGCCTGAAAATCCGCACAAAGGGCGAAAACGGCACATATCTCGTTCACACGCTGAACAATACGGTCGTTGCGCCGCCGAGAATGCTGATCGCCCTGCTCGAAAATCACTATCAGGCAGACGGCTCGGTCATCGTTCCGGAGGTTCTCCGTCCGTATATGGGCGGCAAGGCAGTCCTCACCCCGAAAAAATAAGCACCGAAGTCAAAAAGCATCAGCGGGTTCATCCCGCCGATGCTTTTTTGTTTCTGTACGGATATGTAATTCTTTATGTGAATTTTACTTGACAATCCGGCGATTCTTTGGTATAATAGGGCTAACGGCAGCGTTTCGCTGCATCGTAACAGTCAAAATTTTGAACCATACTTCAACGGAAACAGGAGGGTTACTTCAAAATGGGTATTTTTTCCAGACTCAGTGATATTCTCAAGGCGAACATTAACGATATGCTCGATAAGGCAGAGGATCCGGAAAAGCTGGTCAAGCAGATCATCCTCGATATGCAGAAGGAACTGACAAAATCGACACAGGCACTCGGCAAGGCTGTCGCCAGCGAGCGTATGGTCGAAAAGCAGTACCGCAATGCCTGCGCCGTCTCCGCAAGCTGGGAGTCCCGCGCGAAGGCTGCTCTGAAGGCAGGCGATGCAGAGCTCGCAAAGAAGGCTCTGGCAAGCAAGGTCAAGGCGGATGAGGATGTCGCAAACTACCGCGAAATGTATGAGACCATTTCCAACCAGACCGAGGCAATCCGTTCTCAGGTTGAGGTTCTGAAATCCAAGATGCAGGAGGCAAAGTCCAGAGAGGCTATGCTGATTGCACGTTCGCAGATGGCTGATACCACCAAGGAGCTTGCACAGTCTCTCAGCGGTATTGATACAAACAGCTCGTTTGACAAGCTCTCCAAAATGGAGGAGAAGATCACGCGCAAGGAAGCAGAAGCTGCTGCATTCAGCGAGATTCTCGGCAACGGAAAGCCCGAGGAGGTTGCAACCTTCGAGGAGCTCGAGCGCAATGCCAAGGTTGATACCGAGCTGGAGCGCCTGATGGCAGAAATGGGTATGACGCCTGCTGCGGATACCACTTCCGTCAATGACGAGCTTGCAGCGGCAATCAGCGCGCTGGAGGCTGCACCGGCTGAGGCTCCGATGGAGGCACCGGGTGTCTGATCCGGATTCCTGATCTGAAACTTGCGGCACAGTCTCACATACCGTGAGGCTGTGCCTTTTTCCGAAAACCCGTGATTCTGACAAAGGGAGGTTTCCCAATGGCTTCAAAACGCAGAATCCGCTGGGACCGTATCTCGGTCGCGGCGATTGTTCTGGTTATCATGATCTTCCTGCTCGGCTCCTGTTTGCAGCACTGCACGGATCAGGATAAGGACCCTGCTACCTTGCAGCAGGATTCCTTCCCGACAGAGGAGCAGAAAAGCGGCGCACCCGTCACGGAGACCACCGCACCGAACGGCGCTTCCGCGACACTTGCCAATGTCCCGATGATCATTACCGACGCCGATGACAATCCGGCAAATCTGACGACGACAACGACGCTCGCTTCGGACAGCTCTGCGGCAACGGAGCCTGCCTATACGCTGCCTGCCGGTTATGAGGAGATTTCCGTCGAGCCGAGTATGCTGTATAAGGGCTCCCTCGTGCTGGTCGATCAGTCGCATCCGAGCCACCTGAACGCAGATGAGCTCGATCTCGAGCAGGTCTATTACGCAAAGGACAAGCCCGATACCTATGAGATTTCCTATCCCGGCCATACTTCGCTCAACAGCACGGCGCTGGCAAAGTTCAACCGCCTGATGAAGGCATATTATTCCGCTACGAACAATACCGAGATCATGTTCAATTACGGCTATCTCGAAAGCGGAAAGGAAAAGAGCAATCCGGAATCCGCATCGGCACTGGATGTCCAGATTCATCTGAAACGGGATAACGGCACATATGATTTCGTGACCAATATCACGCCGTATTCATGGCTCTTTGACCATATGGCAAGCTACGGCTTCACGCTGCGGTATCCGCCTGACAAGGCAGAAATCACCCACGAGCGCGGCGGCTATACGGCAATCCGCTATGTCGGTGTGCCGCATGCGGCGTATATGGCGGAGAACAATCTCTGCCTCGAGGAGTATCTCGATATGCTCCGCGGCAGCCATAATTTCTATACCAGCTCCGTACCGGTTCTGAAATACAGCACGAGCGAGCTGGAATATCTGATCTATTATGTCCCTGCCGATCCGGACGGCGATTTCAAGATCCCCGTTCCGACGAGCGGCACCGGCACCTATGAAATTTCCGGCAACAATGTGGACGGCTTTATCGTCACGGCGATTGTCGGCTGACAGATTTGCATACTGTATCAATGACAAGGGGGTGTTTGCATGGCAGCACAGGAACCGCCGCGTGAGGAGGGTATCTTTCAGCGTGCGCAGGAATGGCTGCGGCGCAAATGCCCCCCTTTCGGCAAAAATTCCGAGATCATCCTGCTGCCGCAGCGCGTGCGCTGCTTCGGAAAGCGGCTGATGCTTTCGCTTCCGGCGGATTTCTACGCCGCGGAGCAGAAAAAGGGCCGCATCGACTTTGCGGGCAGCAAATCCGGCCTTGCACTGACCGTCATGAAACTGCCGTTCCGGCGGCAGCTGCACAGCATCTCCGCAATGGATTTGCAGCTTGCCTTCGGACAGCTTTCCCTGCCCGACCGTCTGCCGGTGATCAAGCGCGGCTATATGCGCTATTCGCCGGTGCTGACCGCCTTCTGGGATGCGGCAGGTCCGGAAAAAGAAAAAACCGTCCTGCACCTTGCACAGGTGCGGGAGACGGTTTTTCTCCTGTTATTCCGGCATATCACGGCGGAAAACGAAGCCGCCGTCCATGCGATTATCTATGCACTTTCCGTGAACCGCGTATCTGAGAACGGATAACTCAATATCCTTTGCTGAGGTCCTCAAAGAGCGAATCGTCGTTCTCGATCCAGTCTGCGGTATGAATTGTAAAATGCTTGTCATGATCCTG
>CAMHUJ010000241.1 GCA_946188175.1 uncultured Ruminococcus sp. | reverse complement strand
CACGGCTTGCAGCAGATCGGCGCAGAGCAGTATTTTTTTGATGCGGCAGGCATCATGCAGACCGGCAGCGTGGATGCAGGCGGTGTATATTATTATCTCAATGCAGAGGGAAAACGCATCGACGGTTTTCATACATCCGAAGCGGGCAGGACCTATATTTCCCCGCTGACCGGTACAACCGTGACCGGCTGGCAGACGATAGATTCGGCGCAGTATTATTTTGATGCAGACGGCATTGCTGCGACAGGTACAATTACGCTTGACGGCAAAAACTATCGCTTTGCGGACGACGGCGCATATCATCCGGTGAAGATTTGTCTCGATGCGGGACATTATGCAAAATACAACCGCAGTCCGGTCAATCCGACCTATTATGAATCTGATTTCAACTGGAAGATGCATCTTTATCTCAAGGATGAGCTTGAAAAATACAATATCACCGTCATAACGACGCGCGAGGACAAGGAAACGGACCTGCCGCTGGAGGACCGCGGCAGAACGTCTGCGGGCTGCGATCTGTTCCTGAGCATCCACTCGAATGCATCGACCAGCGCATATGACGACGGACCGCTTGCCTGCTGCACGATCACCGGCACCTGCGACAAGCTTGGGCTTGATCTTGCAAATCTCGTTGCGGATGTCATGGGGACAAGACAGCGCGGCAGCATCTGGAAACGCCGCGGCGAAAAGTTCCCTGATCTGAATTATTACGGCGTACTGCGCGGCGCGACCTATGTCAATACGCCGTCGATTCTGCTTGAGCACAGCTATCACACGAATCTCCGTGCGACGAACTGGCTGCTGAATGATGCAAATGTCCGGAAGCTGGCTGTCGCGGAGGGCAGATTCCTCGCAGAATACTTCGGGCAGATTCCGCCCGCACAGCCGGAGCAAACAGGAACACTTTTTTCAAGTTCCTTCAAGGAACCGTGCTGCTAAAATAAATCGGAATTTGCGGGATAATAGAGATGTTCTGAGGGCTCTGCCCTCAGACTCCCGCTCAAGGGACAGCGTCCCCACAATATCCCCCGACCGCCCGCCAAAAAACGTGCTGCTTCGTCGCTGAAGCAGCACGTTTTTTGTATGATTACGGTTTATCGGGCAGCTTTTTCGCATGCTTCCGCACATATTCGATATCCTCGGGACGGTGTCCCTGTCTGCATTCCGGCGAATGCCTGCGGATTTTATCCGTCAGAATATCAATCCGGAAGACCTGCTGTCTGCCGTTTGTGAAGGGATAGCAGAGTTTCTGCCCCCAGCTGTCATAGACGATCAGCGTTTCCTCTTTTCCCTTGACGCCGTCCGGATAGGTATTCAGCGCATGCGGAAAGAACAGCAGCGTCCCGGGCTTTTCCGTATCCAGCAGATACTGCTCCGTGACGACCAGTCTACCGTTATCGAAAAAGATATCCCCGCTGCCTGCACGGATGCGTTCGGCGATTTCATCAGGCGTACCGTATTTGCGCAAGACATCCGCACGCTCCGGATGCAGCCGCTGCGGCAGTGCATTCAGGATAAACCGGATCGGCAGGATGAGCAGCAATGTGCCGATGACTGCACCGATGAGCCGGAAGCGGATCACCAGCAGAATCCCGAGCAGCAGCGCCAGAACCGCCGACGGCAGAAAAATCGCAAGCATGAAATTTGCCTGCTGCCGGATTTTGTCCGTCAGTTGTTTGCCTGTCAGATTTTGCAGTTCCATATCAGTTTTCAGCTGCCCAGATGCCGTGAAGCGTACAGTATTCATACGCCGCAATGACTTCATCATCCTCTGCGACATAGAACTGCGCAACCGGATCCTCACCCGGCTCGAGCTCCTTGCGTTCCTCACCGTTCTTCGTTTCGAGCAGAATCCATGCAATATAGTGTACAGGGGTCATCGGGTGCAGAACGGAGCCGACCGTGACCGTAACGGTCTGCCCCTCGCGGCTGATGACCGGCACATGCTTTTCCTTTGCGGCATCAACGGTGTTTGCAGCGATCTCCTCCATGCCGGTGAGATCGGCTGTCTCGCCTTCCTTGACGGCGATGATCTCGCCGTTTTCCTTCGTCTGGTAGAACTTCATCATGATCTGATACTCCTTTGCTTTTTATTTTCAGGGGCGCGTTTGTCCCCCGTGATCCATAGTTTTGCGGATGATTCTCCGCCACGCGTGCAGGATGCGTTCCTGATCCTGCGGCGGAAAGTAGAAATGCGAGGACTGCCGGAGCACATGCAGCCGGACAGACGGCATCGCATCCAGCAGCGGCAGCGCACCGGATGAGACCAGCTCATCTTCTGCGGACTGATACACCGCACACGGCACACGGACCTGCATCCGCATTTCGTTTACGGCGTCAATTTCGGCAAACAGTTCTTTGTAGCGCGGAATCCAGCCTGCATAGTGCAGGGGATTGCAGTCCGGCAGAATGCTGTATGCATGCTGCATCGCAGAGAGCTTCGGATTCTGCAAATGCATACCGCAGGCTGCCAGCAATGAGCATTCCGCACCGAAGGGTTTCAGATGCACCTTCAGCGGCACGCCGAGCAGCAGCATATGCGCGATCTTCTCCGGATAATCCGCCGCAAGCCGCAGGGCGAACAGCGTCCCCATGGAATGCGCCGCAATGATGATTCTCCGGTACCGCGGCAGCAGCTCCTGCATCAGCATATAAATCCGCTGCTTCCAGCGCTGCATGGAGGTGTTTGCCAACGCCTCGGGCTCCATGCCGTGACCTTCCAGCAGAATGCCGTAAACTGAAACATTCTCCGGAATCTCCGGCAGCAGAAAATCAAAAAACTGCGGCGCGCTCAGAATGCCGTGCAGCAGAATCACCGCAGTATCCGCACCGGCGCGCGCGCAGATGATATCGTGATACTTCGGATTCACCGGAAGAACTCAACCTTGCCGCAGGATTTGCAGTGATAGATGCGGACTCCGGCATTATCGGCGATCTTTTGCAGCTGCTTGAGCAGGATATTGCTCGGTGCCCATTCCTCGACCTTGACGCGCTTCATCTGCACATTGCAGTGCACGCACATGACAGGGCCCTTTTCCGGAATCAAAATACTTTTGTCCAATGGTATTACCCCTTTTCAGATTTAAGATTGTCAGGCTTGAACGGTTCAAGCTGATCCGCATAATAATCGAGCATCAGCTGCACGACGCCGTCATAATAATGCGCGCCGAGTTCTTTTTTCAGATTCGTGAAATGCCGTTCGCCCTGCTTCTGTACGATTTTCGCAGCCGTTTCGGGCAGCTGCGGCTCGGGACGGCGCTCGTCCACAACATTCTCCTCGCCGCGCGCCTGATGAAACATCGCATAGTTTCCGCTGCGGTCTCCGTAGATCAGCCCGATATCATAGTCCACCGTTGCCGCACAGTATTCCTGATATGCCGGATCGTCAAGCTGCTCCTGCGTCGGGTTGTCCGTGCCGAAATATTCCTTCTCCACGGCATTCCAGAGCCGGTTCATGATATCGAGCCATGCGGCATACTGAATATTCAGATCGTCGCTTTCGGTGCAGAGCAGCAGCCCGAAGAGATTGGCTTCGTCCTCGCGGTAATAGCCGCTGTAGTGGCTGTATTCATGCGCATAGGCAGAGGGATAATAGCTGCGGTTCTGCGTTTTGATCGTGAAAACGGTCTCATGCCACGGCTCGATGTAATAGGCACTGTCGCCGAATTTCGTCACGACCGCAGAGAAAACCGATGTCTTCGGCACCGGCGGCTCAGACAGCGCAAAGCGCGGGAACTGTGCGGACAGCTTCTGACGCGATGCATTGATCGCGGCGCGGATCTCATCGTCGCTGCGGCGGATCAGATGATAATTCTCATCGCGGTCCGCCCGCGTACTCAGCGTATTGATCTGCGTGATCGTATAATTCCACATCGCGGTCAGCTCATCGAATTCATGAGTCTGCGGCTCCCAGACCGGTGTACTTGTCCTTCGCGCCGTATTGTACCGCAGCTCGCCGCCGACGGCAAGCACGGCAATCACCAGTGCGATTCTGACGCCGCACAATGTCACTTTGCGGTATTTCTCATGCCTGCGCAGGAAAATCAGCAGAACCAGCATGATCAGGAGAATCAGCCCGAAGCAGATGCCCGCGGCAACGCACAGCTCACAGACCGCCGTCGGGAACATGCTGATGAAGCCGCCGATTGCGGTCGAGAGGCGCGGCACGATCTCACTGACATAGATATCGCTGATTTTCTGAAACTGCACCGCAAGAAGTGCGGCAGCCTCAAGCAGGACAAGCAGCCCGAGA
>CAMHUJ010000240.1 GCA_946188175.1 uncultured Ruminococcus sp. | reverse complement strand
GCATGTCGCAGCAGGCAATTTCCGACCGGATGCTTGCCAGATTCGGTGTCAAGCTGAACCGACGCACGCTGAAATCGTATCTCGATGATCTGATTGCAGCCGGATTTCCGCTGAATGCCGCGCAGAAGCAGCGTCTCCTGCCGGACGGCTCCGAGGAGATCATGCAGACAGACTGGTATCTTGAGCCGCAGTTTGAGATCAGCGAGCTGCGCCTGCTCTGTGATATGCTTTCGGGCATGGCGGCAGTACCGGCATCGCAGCGTGATTCTCTTGCGCGGAAGCTGATGCGGTTTGCGCCGCCGAGTTTCCCCGGCACACAGCTGCAAAGTCAGATCACCTATCTGCATAAGCCGCCTGCGCAGCAGATGATGTTTTCCGTGGAGATGCTCTGTGAAGCGATGCGCCGGAACTGTATGGTCAGCTTCAATTACGGCAGCTATGTGCTGAATGCGGAGGGCATTCCGGAGTTAAAGCCGCGCACCCGTGAAGACGGCGCAGTGCGGGAATATTTTGTCAGCCCGTATGAAATTGTCGTATCGCACGGGCGGTATTATCTGATCTGCTGCAAGGAGCCCTACCGCACGCTCTCAAACTATCGCATCGACCGTATGACGGAAATGCGGATTCACGACGATTTTACGCGGATTTCGCTGGAAGAGCTTGATGCACAGACAAGCTATCCCCACCGGCTTGCAGAGCAGCTTTATATGTACAGCGGTGAGGGGGAGGAGGTCTGTTTTCTTGCGGACAGCCGGATTCTGAGCGATGTGCTCGACTGGTTCGGCAGTGATATTTTCATCGAACCGGCGGAAAACAATCAGCTTTGTATTACGGTACATGTGCATCCGACGGCGATGCAGCATTGGGCATTGCAATACGGCAAGTATGTCACGGTGCTGTCGCCGGAATCGCTGCGCAGTGAGCTGGCTGAGATCGCGGCAGATCTGGCAGCACGCTATCAGCATGAACCGGAGGAATAGCACACATTAGTTATAACAATTACTATAATAGAAGGGAGAGGAAGAATCAGAGAGGTTATATTTTTATTCATCCGCAAAGCGGACACAACAACTTCTCACTCCTTGCTTCCTCCTTATTCAATAAACTCCACGCTGATCCGCTCCCGAACAGAATTCTGCATTGACAACCGGCCGGATATTTGTTATAATGAATCCGGAAAACGATCAAATCGCAGAAAGGATGATCCGGATGTATGAAATTCAGCGCATGGGCTGTTCCTGCCGGCATGACAGCAGCTTTGTTTTTGACCTGCCGCAGGGCTTCGACGGCTACCTGATGCTTTATGTCAAGACGCGCGCGTTTTTTCGCATCGGCGAGGAAACGTATACCGTCGAGCCGGAAACCTTTATTATATACAACCGCAATTCGCCGCTCTATTACGGCGCGGCGGGCGGTGCCTACGTCAATGACTGGATGCTGTTCGACTGCACCGAGGTGCTGGATTCCGAAATCGGCATCCGCTTCGATACGCCGATTTTCATCGGGGAGCAGATCAATCTGACACAGTATTTTCAGCTGATTGCTGACTGCTACTACCGTGGAACGGACGCGCAGACGGCAGGTCTGCTGATCCGCGCGATGCTCTCGGAGATTTTTTCCAAGACAGAGCGTCCCGAAGCCGCAGAGCTGCCGCATTACCGCGAGCTGCTTGACCTGCGCCGGAAAATCTATGCGCAGCCTGCGAAGAACTGGAGCATGGAGCAAATGGCGCAGATGCTCAATATCAGTATGCCGTATCTGCATGCACTCTACCGCAAGGCATTCGGCGTGACCTGTACCGCGGATGTCATTCAGAGCCGCATGGAGCAGGCGCAGCAGTATCTCAACAATCCGGGCATGACAATCGAGGAGATCGCGTTCGCCTGCGGCTACAGCAGCGGCGTACACTTCTCGCGGCAGTTCAAAAAGCACTTCGGTGTCTCACCGCTGCAATGGCGCAAATCCGGCAGACCGGATGATAGAAAATGATAAAAGGATAGGATATGTTAAAAACTCAATAACATATCCTATTCTTTTTTTATCGGCGCTGTGCTATAATGAGGACAGTGAAGGGACAGTGCGGCAGTCCGTCAGGCTGTGATTGTTGCATATGAGCCTCACGGGAAGTATCAGAGGCTGTCGCCGGAACCGGTATTGAGAGAGCACCGGAACCGGCAAACTTGAGATCATCCCGCCCTGCCGGAGCGGTTCATGAGAGAGGGGGGACTGCTCCGGCGGGTTTCGGGAATCTGTGACTGACACAAACTGGAAAAGGGTAATATGAAAAAGGGGAACATCCTATGCCTTTGAAAGTTTTACTCATAGGCGGGACCGGTACGATCAGTATGGCGGTTACGCGGCGGCTTGCTGCGCAGGGACATGCGGTCTTTCTGCTCAACCGCGGCTCGCGTACCGCCGATTTGCCGGATTCGGTCAGGATCATCCGCTGTAATATCAGCGATGAAAAGCAGGCTGCCCGACTGCTTGAAGGCATGCAGTTTGATGCCGTCGGCGAATTCATCGGCTTTGTACCGGAGCAGGTACAGCGCGATGTGCGCCTTTTTGCAGGCAGAACGCGGCAGTATATTTATATCAGCTCCGCCTCGGCATATCAGAAGCCGCCGGTCGAGAGCGTGATTACGGAGAGCACTCCGCTTTCCAATCCATATTGGCAATATTCGCGCGACAAGCTCGCGTGTGAAGCATATCTGATGCAGCAATACCGTGAGAACGGCTTTCCGGTCACGGTTGTCCGTCCGAGCCATACCTATGACGAACGTTCGGTACCGCTCGGCGTACACGGCAGAAAAGGGAGCTGGCAGGTCGTTCGCCGCATCATGGAGGGCAAGCCTGTGATTATTCACGGCGACGGCACTTCGCTCTGGACAGTGACGCATAACAGTGATTTTGCAAAAGGATACTGCGGTCTGATCGGAAATGTTCATGCCATAGGACAGGCGTATCATATCACTTCGGATGAGCGCGTCACATGGAATCAGATTTATCAGTGCATTGCGGATACGCTCGGCGTTCCGCTCAGGGCGTGCCATATTCCCTCGGATTTCCTTGCTGCGGTCAGCGATTACGATTTTGAGGGCAGTCTGCTCGGTGATAAGGCATGCAGCGTGATGTTCGATAATACGAAGATCAAGCGTGCAGTGCCGGATTTCTGTGCGGCTGTCCGTGCCGATCAGGGCATCCGTCAGACAGTGCAGTATATTCTGGCGCATCCGGAATATCAGATTCCCGATCCGGAATTTGATGCATGGTGCGACCGTGTGATTGCTGCCTATGTGAATCTGAAAGGAGCGCTTGCAGAGTGAATAACTTTCAGTTTTGCAGCCCGACCGAATTTGTATTCGGCAGAGGGACTGAAAATGAAGCAGGTACATATGTCAGAAAGCACGGCGGTACGAAGGTGCTGCTGCATTACGGCGGCGGCTCTGCCGTCCGGAGCGGATTGATCGAACGCGTGAAGCAGTCGCTCGCGGCTGCCGGAATCGGTGTCGTCGAGCTGGGCGGCGTCAAGCCGAATCCGCGGGATACACTTGTATATCAGGGCATTGAGCTCTGCCGCAAAGAGGGTGTCGATTTCATTCTCGCGGTCGGCGGCGGTTCGTCGATTGATTCGTCCAAGGCGATTGCCATGGGCGTCCCCTACGAAGGGGATTTCTGGGATTTCTACTGCGGGAAAGCTGCGATTCAAGCGGCGCTCCCCGTCGGAACTGTCCTGACCATAGCAGCAGCCGGGAGTGAGGGCTCCGGCGATTCTGTGGTCACAAGGGAGGCTGACGGTCTGAAAAGAGGTACGGGCTCTGATCTGATCCGTCCGCGTTTCTCAATTCTGAATCCGGAGCTCACCTGCACGCTGCCTGCATATCAGACAGCGTGCGGCGCGACGGACATTATGGCGCATGTTTTCGAGCGCTATTTTACGAACACGCAGGAGGTCGAGATCACCGACCGTCTCTGCGAAGCTGTCCTCCTGACTATGGTGAAGGAGACACTGCGCGTGATTGCACAGCCTGACCTGTACGAGGCACGCGCAAATATCATGTGGGCAGGCACCGTCGCGCATACGAACATCGTCGGTGTCGGCAGAGAGCAGGACTGGAACAGCCACGGCATCGAGCACGAGCTTTCCGCCCTCTACGACTGCGCCCACGGCGCCGGGCTCGCCGTCGTGATGCCGGCGTGGATGACCTATGTCCACGCGGCGGACGACGCGAGGTTCGCTCGCTTCGCGCGGAACG
>CAMHUJ010000239.1 GCA_946188175.1 uncultured Ruminococcus sp. | reverse complement strand
AGCGATTCATGCACATCGCCATGAGCATCGAATCCTTGCCGCCGGAGATACAGACAGCGATTTTGTCGCCCTCCTGAATCAGTTGATATTCTTTGATGCCTTTCAGAAACTTCGTCCAGATCTCCCTGCGGAATTTATTGACAACCGAAAGCTCGATTGCATTGGGCATCTCGGTTCTGACCGGTCGTTCCGTCATACTGTCCTCTCCTTTTACTATTCATATCGAAACAGTATGATTATATCATATTTCGCCCTGTTTGTCAATCATTTTCAAAAGGATATCGAAACAAAAAACAGGGATCCCTTCCGCTGAAAGAATCCCTGTTTTATTCAGCATCAGCAGCATCCGCCGCAGATATTTCTCAGCATCGCACAGAGCGACTGAAACCAGCTATTGCAGCACATCGCGTTTGCCTCCTTCCTCTTATGTAGGATAAGACTATTATAGCAGATGCGCGCTTTTCTTTCAATGCAAAAATAATGGAAGCAGCGGAAAATCCTGTATTCGGGCTCTGTTTACCCCGTACTGTACCTTGATTCAAGCCGTCCGAATGTTCGTTCCAGAACCGACGCATCATCCAGAAATTCCTGTCCTGCATCGGTCAGTCTCATGCCTTTGGAATTGCGCTCAAAAATCACAATGTGCATTTCCCGTTCCAGCTGTGCGACGGCACTGGAAACAGACGGCTGCCGGACACCCATCATTCGTGCAGCACGGCAGACAGAACCTGTTTCTGCAATTTTCAACGCATAGCGTATCTGCTGAATCGTCATAACTGCTCCTTTCCTGCCAGTATGCGGGCATTCAGCGCCGCATAGCGTTCGATCAATTCATCAATGTGTGCGCCGTGTTCGATCGCGTTCAGATATTCCAGCGCCGGATTGGTCAGGCGTTCTGCGCGGTCAAGCAACGGTTCCAGGAATACTTCTTCCCCGAATCCGCGCTTTTTCAGACCGGATTGCGCAAGCTCCAGTATTTGCAGCAGCTTCACGGAAAGCGCTTTCCGGTCAATGAAGTACGGCAGTGTCCGGTGCGTCAGAAGCTCGCGCAATTCCGTTGCGGAATAACCGTGATGATACAGCACGGTATCCTCGTCCAGCAGTTCTGTCAGCGCATCAAGTTCTTCCGCAAGCCCTGCGTGGAATGCCGCATGACTGAATACGGCATTAACAGGCTGTTCACAGGCACTCCGGTATTCAATCGTTCCGCGATAGGTAAGATCGGCGAATTTGAATGTTCGCAGATGTTCGACATCTTTGATCTCTGGTAGGAAATCCGCCGAATGCCATGAACCGTCCGCATAAAACTGACCGGTAATGCGCTCTTGATTTATATAGTCTCGGAGCGGAACCGGCTCAAAATGAAAGTATCGCTCCTGCTTGCCGACGCAGTACATACTCTCACCGGCGATATATTCGAGGAATTCGTCAAGGTCGGCAAACTCCACCGCATACATCCCGAAATTGTGCGGATTGTACCCCTGCATACTGTTCGCCCAGAGCGTATCACGGGAAATCAGCAGCTCCGGCAGATCATCAAGCCATGAATTCGCAAACAGCAACGCCTTGAACGGTTCCAGACGGTTCATGGTGTGCAAGGTCTTCAATATATCGTCTTTTTCGACATCAAGCTGCACCTGTGAAGCCGCTGCCAGCATCCCGAAATGCGGAAGCCGGTGAAAATGACGTTCAGGATACTTCGTGTATGACTGCAAATGATGATAAAGCATCCGGTAGCGGTCATTGGCAATCGGTACATAGTCATTGTATTTGTAGAAAGGATGAATGCCAAGTCCTGTCAGCAGATGACCGATGCGGCGGAAATGCGCCTGCAAATCCACAAAATACTGCACAAACCGGTCAAACAGAACCGCTATACTCTCCTCCTTGCCGAAGGAAAGCTCCAGTGTATTGAAGCTGCAATCGAAGGAGAGATTGTCCCCCGTAACCGGCTCGGTCAGGGAATAGAGATTGCCGTTGTCATCCTTGCGCTGTTCGGTAAACTGAAACCGCTTGGCAAAGCCGCGCACAACCTCCTGCACAGCCGGAATATCGACCGGGCGGCGTGAAAGATTGACAAGCGGATATTCCAGTTCCACGCCGACAAATCTGCCTGCCGGACGTTCGGTCGGAGCAATGTATTTCTGATTGAGTGCCTCTTTCAACGTAATACGCATATCGCATACTCCTTCGATAGATATACTATGTTTATATCATACCATAATTGTCGGCATTTGTCAAATGCGTTTTTTCGATAAGTGGTTATCGGTGAAAGCTATCCGACCGATCTGAATCAGGTATTCTGGTTTCAACGCGTTCGTTATCAGAAAAAAGTAGTTGACAATCAAAGGAAAGCAATATATAATAAATTTGTATAATCACCGGCAGATGCGGAACATGATACAGGATTATTTCCGTGCTGTCCGCAATTCTGCGAAAGGAGTGTAAACTGAAATGATTTCAAGAGAGGCGGCATTTGAACTGCTGAAACAGTATAACAAGGATCATTTTCACTTACAGCACGCGCTGACCGTGGAAGCTGTTATGAAATGGTATGCGAATGAACTCGGATACGGCGATCAGGCTGAATACTGGGGCATCGTCGGACTTCTGCATGACATTGATTTCGAGCAATATCCGGCGGAGCATTGCCTGAAAGCGCCGGAACTGCTCAGAGAGGGCGGTGTCAGTGATGACATCATCCATGCGGTCTGTTCGCACGGCTACGGCATCACAGTCGGCTGCGGCGTTACGATTGATGTCAAGCCGGAGCATGAAATGGAAAAGGTGCTGTTTGCCGCAGATGAGCTGACCGGTCTGATCTGGTCGGCTGCACTGATGCGTCCTTCCAAAAGCACAATGGACATGGAGCTGAAATCGCTGAAAAAGAAATATAAAAGCAAGGGATTCGCAGCGGGATGCTCCCGTGAGGTGATTGAGCGCGGCGCGGAGCAGCTCGGCTGGGAGCTTGACAAGCTGCTGGAAATGACAATACAGGCAATGGCTGCAACAGAAGATTTGATCTCACAGGAAATGAAGGAACTGTAATATGGATTCCATACTCATAAAAGATACGACACGCGAACAGCGTGAAGAGATTGTCCGCAGATCTATGCACTGCGGCGGGGGCTGTGAGAATTGTTCCTCCTGCTGGCTGGGCGGCGGCTCTCCGTGGGAGATGTATCAGGAATATATCGACGGCAAAAAAGAGATCGCGCAGATCAATCGGGAATATAACGCGAGATATCTGCGCGGCTGAAAACAAATATATCATAAAAAACACAGACCGAACAAGCAAACCGGTCTGTGTTTTTCGCAGCAAATGAAAATGAAGGGATTATTCGTAAGCGCTGAAATGCTCTTGCAGCGACTTGTAAATATCATCGGAACCTTCTGCGAGAATGCTGTCCAGCGCAGCCTTGTAAATATCAGTATTATACAGCGGCTCGATGTCGTAATCCTCTGTATAGCCAAGCTCCACAATCGTATCTTTCAGCGTCAGTGTACCCTTTTTATCCGGATCAGGACTGGATACACTGTAGCCGCCGTAAACCTCCGTATCAATAAATTCTTCGTCAATGTCGATGTACTTCTTGACATCAGTGATCGTCTTTTCATGGTCTTCCTGTGTCAGGTGATATGCCTTGATAAATGCGCGTTCCAGCGCGGTAAAAGTGTTCGGATTTGCCTTAACTGCCGCTGTGGACGCGACCTGACGGCAGCACGGCTGGTTCTCAAGCGCCTTTTCGTGTGCGCAGTAGTAAACGACCTTATAGCCCTGCGACTTTGCAAGCGAGGCATAGGGCGAATACACCGATGCCGCATCAATGGTCTGATTGGAAAGTGCGGCATAAGCGTCCTTCTGACTGTCAAAGTAGACGATATTGACCTTGTCTTCGCCTGCGCCGATCTCAATACCGGCATCTTTGAGCAGAATTTGCAGTTCGGCATCCTGAACGCTGTTCTTGACGGATGCAACGTTTCTGCCCTTGAGTATTTCGACGCCCTTTTCATCTTCATCGGCAAATTCAGATTTGATGACATAGCCGTGACCGTTTGTCATAGCGCCGCCGATGATCGTCACATCATGTCCCTGGCTCTGGAATGTCAGTGTCGGAACGGAACCGATAAACGCAACATCCAGCTTTCCGGAGTCCAGACCGTTTACCAGCTCACCGGCACTGGAGAACTGCGTCAGCGTGACGTTCAGCCCCTCTTCCTTAAAATACCCTTCCTCCGCCGCAACAAATGCAAGCAGATGCGCTG
>CAMHUJ010000238.1 GCA_946188175.1 uncultured Ruminococcus sp. | reverse complement strand
TACATCATCCGGCATATCCGGATGCAATTATAAAAAAGGAGTTAGAATTATGAACAAGAATCTGAGAAAGGCGATCATCGCCGGAAACTGGAAAATGAACAAGACCCGTCCGGAGGCAAAGGCACTTCTGGAGGAGATCAAGCCGCTCGTCGCAAATGCAGAGGGCAAGATCGAGGTCATCGCCTGCGTACCGTTCACCAACCTTGAGACCGCTGTCAACACGACCGCAGGCTCCAATGTCAAGGTCGGCGCGGAGAACGTCCACTTTGAGAAGTCCGGCGCATTCACCGGCGAAATCTCCGCTGATATGCTGACCGAGCTGGGCGTTGAGTATGTTGTCATTGGTCACTCCGAGCGCCGCCAGTATTTCGGCGAGACCGACGAGACCGTCAACAAGCGCACCAAGGCAGCCCTCGCAGCAGGTCTGAAGCCGATTGTCTGCGTCGGTGAGCTCAAGTGGGAGCGCGAGTGCGGCATCACTGAGGAAGTCGTCGGCAAGCAGATCAAGCTCGATCTGTGGGATGTCACCGAGGAGGAGCTCAAGAATGTTGTCATCGCATATGAGCCGGTCTGGGCAATCGGCACCGGTCTGACCGCAACGCCGGAGCAGGCTGAGGAGGTCTGCGGCTTCATCCGCGCAACCCTCGCAAAGCTCTACAATCAGGCTGCTGCGGATGCTGTCACGATTCAGTACGGCGGCTCCATGAATGCAAAGAATGCGGCAGAGCTGCTCGCAAAGCCGAACATCGACGGCGGTCTGATCGGCGGCGCTTCGCTGAAGGCTGCTGATTTCAACGTCATCGTACAGGCTGCTGTTGAGGGCTGATTCTCCGCTGTTCCGCATCTGACAAAGGAAGGCGCATTATGACTGACAACGCAAAACCGATTCGCACGATGACACTGACGGCGATTGTCTTACAGGCAGCCGTCACGCTGATCATCCTGACCGTGCACATGTGCCCGAAGCCGTTTCTGACGCTGTTTTACAGCGATCCTGCGGTTCTGGAGAATACGGCAGCGCTGCGGCATCCGATGCAGTTTGCAAATCCGCTGCTGCGCATGATCGTCGTCGCCGTATTCGGCTATTTTCTCTTGCAGCAGAGCAAAAAGCCGACTGCACTTGCACCGGTGCTGCTGATCCTGATTCCCGTTTCGACGGTTGTACTCTCGCTGATCGGGATCGGGCTCAGTTTCCTGAATACTGTTCTTGTGACGAGACTGTACAGCACCGCGGAAGTGGGCGCACTCTCCGTGGTGAACACGGTCAGCGGCTGGACAGGCATCCTCTCCGCACCTGTTTTCGTGCTGCTTGCGGCAGCCGCAGGCATCAACGTTTGCAGACATCGCAATGCCCTGCCATAATATCACAAAAAATAACCGCAGAACCGGAAATTCCCGATTCTGCGGCTGTTTTTATGTCCTGTTACTGCACGGCTTTGAATGCGCCTGCAATGTCCTCACTGAGCGTCTCATAGCTCTTTTTGTCAAAATCTAAGCGGTAGGTTCCGATGGTTGCCTCCTTGCCGTTTTCATCGTTGTACAGAACTGCAACCATTTCGGCTGTATAAATCCCCTCAATCATGAGCGAGGTGACACCGTTTGCATACTGCGTATCAAACTGACCGCCGACTGCTCTTGCAATACCGCCCTCATACAGGACAATATGGTATTTTCCGGATATACCGGACGGGATATTAAACGACATACGAACCTGCTGCTCCCGCTTCTTTCCGTTGGAAACCGTCAGCTCGATCAGCGAGCCCTCGGAAACCTCTTCATTCGGCTGGACATTCTGATTCAGAACGGTGCCTGCTGCGGTCTCGTCATCGACTTCCTTCTTCACAAGCTCCAGATTCAGACTGTCGGCAATGTTCTTTGCCGTATCCCAGTCCATATTGACGAAGTTCGGAACAGGGACAGTATCGGGATTCTTGCCGAGGCTGACTGTCATCCGAACATACGAGCCGAGTACCATTTCACACGGTCCCTCCGGTTCGGTGGAGATCACCTTGCCCTTTTCGACCTCCGAACTATATGACATGCGCTTGTCAACATACAGCCCCAGACCGAAAATTGTTTGCTTTGCTGTTTCAAACTCCCAGTCGGTGACATCCGGCAGCAGTACCTTTTGTGCACCGAGCGAAACCTTGACATGGACCGGCTCGCCCTTGCCGACCGGATCACCAGGCTGAATATCCTGGAAGAAAATCTGGTCCGCTTCATATTCGGAAAACTCGCTGGAGTCCACGACGATCTGGAACATGTCACCGTACATCTTCAGGGCTTCGCCGTAATCCATGCCGATCAAAGAAGGCATCGGCACTTCATCCGCATAGCTGCTCTGATCCGGCGAAACATAGACATACAGTGTGCAGGGTGCGCCGTGCTCGACCCAGTAGCCCTGATCATAGCCATGACCGTAGTTGTGATATGCTTTGTGACCATTATGGGTTTCCTCAATCCATTTCACCGTGCCTCTGCATTTTGCCGGATCGACCGGCTTGTCATTCACATCCAATATCGTTACGACGAGATCTGTTTTTTCCAGAATGGCGGCGGCGCTTTTCAAAGCCATATCGCTGAGCTCCGGCAGGAAAAACATCTGGTCAAAATAATCCTCTGAAATCTCAAATTCGACAGGCTCAACGCCTTCATTTACAGAGCCGTCCGCATTCAGATTGACAAGCTGATAGGTTCCGGAAGAAAGCTGCTCGTAATTCAGCATCAATACGTAACGCCGCGAATGCTCCAGCGATTCATCATGTATTTTCCAATTCATTTCATCATACTGTGTCGGAATGAGTTTGCCGTCTGCGGAAATCGCAAATTCCGGATTGTATGTGAATTCTTCCTCTGTCGGATTCGAGAGCGCTGCGGTCAGAAACGTCGGCGTCACGTCCGTGATCGTGAGATACGGCTTGTCATGTGTTTTCTCTGAAACCTGTGTCCCCGACGACATCCCGACAGCATCCTGCTTCATTTTATGCATGCCGAAAAGAATCGCCGCATTCAGACCGACGCAGAGTGCAACCGCAGCCGCAGCAGCGCCCATACTGATGCGGAACGGCTTTTTCTTTGTCTGCGTGATCGGTTGTGTTACTGTTGTATCCATATGTTTTTCATCCTTTGCACGTTCGGTATTGCGTGAATCCGGCAGCGCATATTTGTGGACGGTCTCCTCGGAGAGCTCTCCGACCGCGTCCAGCAGATCGTGATTGTTCACAGCAATTCCTCCTTTTCGAGATAGGTTTGCAGCTTGTCGCGTGTCCGCCGCAGTGTGCTCCGAACAGTATTTTCGCTGACGGAAAGCTCCGCTGCAATCTCCCCCGGCTCCAGCATGGTAAAATAGCGCCGCATGAAGATCTGCGCATGCTGCTTCGGGAGCGAGGCAAGGAACGATTCAAGCGCGTCCGTGAGTGCCATTCTGTCGAGCACCTGCTCCGTATCGGACTGCGAGGGGATGCATTCCGCAAGCTCCTCGAGCACCGCCGGAACCTCGCCGCCGCCGCGTTTCTGCGCATGCTCCTCCGCATAGCGGTTGAGCGCAAGATTGCGCGTCAGCTTCGCTAAGAATGCCGAAAAGAATTTCGGCTTCTTCGGCGGGATGCTGTTCCACGCTTTCAGCAGCGCATCATTGACGCATTCCTCGGCGTCGCGGCTGTCGTGCAGAATGTGCATGGCAATCGTTTGCAGCAGCCCGCCGTACGCACGGTCTGCCTCTGCGATGCCCTGCTCATTGCGCTGCTCGAACAGCGCGATCATGGCATTGTCATTCACGGTTTTCACCGTCCTTTCATGTTCCTCTGCCTATTAAGACAGAAAACAGGCTTGAAATTGTGCAAAGGATGTACTCAAAATTTTATCACGGATTTTTATGGATGTCAAGAGCCATGATTACATATAGCAGGGAATTGATTGAATAAGGAGGAAGCAGGAGGGAGAAAGTGAGGAGATAGGAGTTGTTGTATGCGGCTTCGCGGATGAATTTATTATATAATCCATAATTGTTCCGCGCTTGTTCGCATAATTGCCGCTTTAGTACATAAAAACTTTAACGCGTGAAATCTTTGTGCAAATTGCCTATTGCAATTCGGGACGCTTTGTGCTATAATCATAGTATCACAAGAGGAAGGAAGCGTCGATAGCCATGTTCTGCGGCAGATTGTTTGAAGCTGAATACCGATTTTACGGCTTTATCTGGTATTATGATAAGGTCGCTTTGGCTTTGGCTGAAAACATTTGCGCAGCATAAGGATTTCTGCGGCATGCCGCA
>CAMHUJ010000237.1 GCA_946188175.1 uncultured Ruminococcus sp. | reverse complement strand
AACTTCTCCGGCCACCTGTGCGTGCACTTCCCCATGGCCATGGAAAAGGCGCAGACACAGACTGTATCTCTGGTTTGCAGCGGTGATCCGGAGCTCTATGGAATGGCAGCACTTGCTTATGAGTATCTTGCGGAATATCCTGATACCGAGATCGAGATTGTACCGGGAATCACGGCTGCTTTCAGCGGCGGTGCTTTGCTCGGTGCGCCTCTGACGCATGATACCGCAATCATCAGTCTGTCTGATCTGCTGACGCCGAAGGAGAAAATCGCGCGCCGTCTGCGATGTGCTGCGGAGGGCGATTTTATCATCGTGTTATACAATCCCTCATCAAAACAGCGTGCTGACTATCTGCAAAAGGCATGTGATATCGTATTGCAGTACCGTTCGCCGGAAACAGTCTGCGGATATGCAAAGAACATCGGTCGGGACGGTGAATATTCTCATATCTGTTTGCTTTCCGAGCTGCGTAATACTCAGGTCGATATGTTTACGACGGTCTATATCGGCAACTCCGAAACGAAAAATATCGGCGGAAAAATGGTCACGCCGCGCGGCTATCATCATGAATAAGATTTTGATATTTGCCGGAACGACAGAAGGCAGGATGCTGGCGGAATTCTGTGTGCAAAACGGTATTCCGGCGGATGTATCGTCTGCGACTGCATACGGTGCATCGCTGCTGCCGGAAGGAATCGGTGTATTGTCCGGCAGAATGCATCCGAATGAAATATGCATTTTATTGCGCAATGGGTGCTATGCAGCAGTGATAGATGCGACGCATCCGTATGCAGAGAATATCACGCATACACTTCGTGCCGTCTGTGATGAATGCGGGACGCCATATGTCCGGCTTCTGCGGGAGCAGGAGCCGATTTACGGAGAATCAGTTGCAAATCTGAATGAAATGATCGCGCTTCTGAACACAAACGATGCGGTTATACTGAGTACGCTCGGCAGCAAATCGGTGCACGCGCTATGTGCGGTGCGGAATTTTCAGCAGAGAATCTGGCTTAGAATTCTGCCGTCCGCGGATGCTGCTTTGGCATGCAGGAAGTTTGGTTTTCAGCATGTGATCGAGGCGAAGGGGCCGTTTTCTGTTGCGGATAATATGATGCATCTTCGGCAGAGCGGTGCGGAAATACTCTTGACAAAAGAGAGCGGCAGAATCGGTGGGTATCCTGAAAAGTGCGAAGCTGCGAAGAATATGAATGTTCGTGTGCTGACTCTGCGAAGACCCGCGGACAGCGGATTATCATATGAAGCAGTTGCGGCTATGCTGCTACGGAATGAAACAGGTATTTATAATCGGAATCGGTACGAATGGCACCAGTTCTCTGACCGCGGAAGCATCCGCTGCGATTCGTTCGGCTGATCTACTGATCGGAGCGAAGCGGATGCTGGAACCGTTTGCTGCGTTGCAGAAGCAGACCGTTTGCGCGTATCAGCCGGAACAGGTTGCAGAGATAATTCGGAGTGGTGATGCGGAACGGATTGCGGTGCTATTTTCCGGGGACAGCAGCTTTTTCAGCGGCGCAAAGAATTTGCTGCCGATTATGAATAATATACATATTACGGTTCTGCCGGGGATTTCATCCATGTCTGCAATGTGCGCAAAATGCGGTTTACAGTATGAAAATATGAAGTTCATTTCGCTGCATGGAACTACTGCTAATATTGCTGTTCACGCGGCAACAAATCACAGCTGTTTTTTTCTTCTTGGCGGTGATATGACTGCCTCGAAGCTGTGTCAGCGCTTATGCGATTACGGTTTATCCGATATTCAGGTCTATATCGGAATGAATCTCGGTTATGAAAATGAAAAGGTTTTAGTTGGAAAAGCGTCCGAGTTTCTTGCGGTTCAAACGGAAACATTGTCTGTATTGATTACAGTAAATTCATCGTATCTGCGATATATTCCTTGCGCGATTCCGGATTCGCAATTTATTCGCGGTCAAATACCCATGACGAAATCCGAGGTGCGCTGTAATGCTGTATCGCTTCTGCGGATTCCGCATGATGCGATCTGCTGGGATATCGGCTGCGGCACGGGTTCTGTGTCTGTTGAAATGGCGTTTCGCTGTCCGGACGGTCAGGTTTATTCGTTTGATCAGAAGCAGGAAGCGGTGCAGCTGACAGAACAGAATGCACATCATTTTGCTTGTGATCATATCCGGACGGTGCAGGGAAAGTGTCCGGATTGTCTGCATAATATACCTTCGCCTGATGTTGTGTTTATCGGCGGTTCGGGCGGTTTGCTAAATGAGATATTTGAAGAGATCCAAAAAAAGAATCCAAAAGCCGCGGTTACAATGACTGCGGTTTCATTGGAAACGCTTTCTCATGCTGTTCGTATTTTTGAACAATATTGCGGTGAATATTATACGGTACAGATTGCGGTGACACGTACAAAAAAAGTCGGAGAACATACGATGTTTGATACACAAAATCCGGTCTGGCTGATTTCAGGTGAATTGAAATGCAGCGGGTAATGATAGCTGGGACGGGGAGCGGCTGCGGTAAAACTATTGTTACCTGCGCACTTTTATCTGCGCTGCATCGTCGAAAAATAAATGTATCTGCATTTAAATGCGGACCGGATTATATTGACCCAATGTTTTATCGTGAGATTCTTCAGACACCTTCACATAATCTTGACAGCTTTTTCTGTGATAAGAATATGTTATGCCATATACTCGAAAAATTCAGTAATGACACAGATATTGCAGTAATAGAAGGCGTTATGGGTTACTATGACGGGGCAGAAGGTTCTCCACATCAGATTTCGGAAATGACTGATACGCCCGTGATTCTTGTAATAAATTGCCGTGGTATGAAGGAATCAATCGGTGCAGTAATGCAGGGATTTCTACGTTTCAGACAGCCGAATCATATAGCCGGTTTCATTTTCAATCAGCTGCCGGAACAACTGATTCCTTTTGCAAAACAGCTGTGTGAATCTTTGAGCACAACTTATTTTGGATGCCTTCCGTCACATACCAACACGCTTGAAAGCAGGTATCTTGGTCTTGTGACTGCATCTGAAATATTGAATATTCATGAAAAAATGAATGCTTTAGGTGTTCTTGCAGAGCAATATCTTTATATTGATAACATTCTACATATTCCGTGTGCATCAATTCCAAAGCATATTATTCCTTTGGTTCCGAAGCTGCGATCTCATCCGGTGATTGCTGTTGCAAAAGATAAGGCTTTTTGTTTTCAATATGAAGAGAATCTTTCGATTTTACGTGAAATTGGCTGTGAGCTGCGTTTTTTCTCTCCGCAGTCGGACCAGCATATTCCGCAGGCAGACGGATTGATTCTTTGTGGGGGGTATCCGGAGCTTTACGCGGAACAGCTTTCATCGAATCAGACGATGCGAAATGATATCAAAAATGCGATATTGAATCATATGCCTGTGATTGCGGAATGCGGCGGATTTATGTATCTTCATTCATATTTACAGACCGATTCCGGTCGGAAATATCCGCTGGCAGGCGTGATAGAAGGTACGGTGTTTCGCTCTGAAAAGCTGGTTCGGTTCGGGTATGCATCGTTGAACGCAGAACATGAAAGTATGCTCTTTGATGTTGGAAATTCTACGAAAATACATGAATTTCATTATTGGGAAAGTACAAATAGCGGAGACTGCTTAACTGCCTTGAAACCGGACGGGCGCATATGGAAATGCTGCCATGTAAATGATACATTGTATGCCGGTTTTCCGCATTTGTATTTCTATTCAGACATCCGGATTGCATTGCGATTTGCATCCGCATGTGCAAAATTCGGAGGCAAAGATGAATCGTATTCAGCAGATTAAAATGCCGGATTCCAAGGCATATCATGATGCCAAAACTAAATGGGATAATATTGCGAAACCTTTGGGCAGCTTCGGCGTTTTAGAGGAAGCGGTTCAGCGTATGGCGGCGATTCAGTCAACAGCTGATGTTGATATTTCAAAGCGTACTGCCGTTGTATTTTGTGCCGATCACGGTATTGTTGAAGAAGGTGTAACGCAGTGCGGCAGTGAGGTCACAGCGATTTGTGCCAAAGCGATTGCTGAAGGGAATTCTAATATCAATGCGATTGCGAAAACTTTTAACACAGATGTGATTGCAGTTGATATTGGAATGAAAAATAACGTATATTCAGAAAAAATAGTTCAAAGAAAAGTAGCATCGGGTACTCAGAATTTTACAAAATTACCTGCAATGACCGAAGAACAGATGCGTGCTGCAATCATTTGCGGAATTGATATTGTCCGTGATCTGAAA
>CAMHUJ010000236.1 GCA_946188175.1 uncultured Ruminococcus sp. | reverse complement strand
GCCGAATGCCTTTGTGCGGACGGTCACGCGCTTTGCGACCATGAATGCCGAATAGAAGCCGACGCCGAACTGACCGATGATATCGGTGTTTTCGTCGAGGGTGTTCTCCGTCTTGAAGGCGCGGGAGCCGGAATGTGCAATGACGCCGAGATTCTGCTCAAGCTCCTCTGCGGTCATGCCGATGCCGTTGTCGATGATCGTGAGCGTGCGCTTTTCCTTGTCCGGACGGATCTCAATGAAAAAATCGTCGCGGCTTTTGCCGACGGTATTGTCCGTCAGCGAACGGAAATAGAGCTTGTCGATTGCATCGGAGGCATTGGAGATCAGCTCGCGCAGGAAAATCTCCTTGTGTGTATAGATCGAATGAATCATCAGGTCCAGCATGCGCTTGGACTCTGCCTGAAATTGTTTCTGTTCCATGTGAACGGTCACCTTTCCGAAATGAAATTAGCACTCCTATGTTCCGAGTGCTAATACCAGTATACCACATTTTCGGAAAAAAGCAAGTCCTCCGCCGGAAGTTTCACACAGATTTCACATAACGGCAGGACGCGCATTTTAAGAAAACCTTTATAAAACAGGGCTTGCAACTTCTTGACGAAGCGTGTATAATAAGGGTACAGAAGGATGAATGCGGAAAGGAGTGTATCATCTTATGGAAACGATTTTAATTTGTGACGACGAACGGGATATCGTTTCGGCTCTGAATATTTATCTGCGCGCCGAGGGCTGGCAGACCGTCTGCGCCTATTCCGGCAGGGAGGCGGTGCAGATTGCACAGACCCAGAATATCCAGCTCATTCTCATGGATATCATGATGCCGGAAATGGACGGCATCGCGGCAATGACCGAAATCCGCAAGACAAGCAATGTCCCCGTGATTCTGCTGACTGCAAAATCCGAGGACTCCGACAAGATTCTCGGACTGAATGTCGGCGCGGACGATTATATCACAAAGCCGTTTTCGCCGGCGGAGGTTGTGGCGCGCGTGCGCTCGCAGCTGCGGCGTTATCTGCGGCTCGGTGCGGCGGAGGCGGACGATCCGAATACGCTGACCGTCGGCAGCATTTCGCTCGATATCAAGGCGCGCTCGGCAACGCTCGACGGCGTTCCCGTGCCGCTGACCCCGATTGAATATGAAATTCTGTCGCTGCTGATGCACAATGTCGGAACGGTCTTTCCGCCGCGTGAGATCTATCAGGCGGTCTGGAAGGCGAATCCGATCGGCTCGGAGAATACCGTCGCCGTGCATATCCGGCATCTGCGCGAAAAGCTCGAGATCAATCCGCAGGAGCCGCGCCAGATCAAGGTTGTCTGGGGACAGGGCTACAAGCTCGAAAAGCCGTGAACGGTGCAGGTTTCTACAGGGGGTGTTCTGACCTTTCATGACAGTCAAAAAATTGCATAACAGTGTATTTTCCGTGATTTCTGTGATTATGGCGATCATCTTCATGTGGGGCTTCGGCGTTGCACTGCTGGTCGTCATTCTGAACTGCGGCATCGGCTATTCCGACAACAAGGCGGATTTCCGCACGCTGTTCCTCAATATGACCGAAAAAAAGGAAGAGCCGCTCGTCGAGGAGTATTTGCAGGTTTATCTGCACAGCATCAACAGCGACGATTCCGAAGTCGGCCTGACGCAGATGCTGCACACCTATCAGACGCATTTTGCGCCGGAAAATACAAACTTCCGCTTCGCCGCAACAGACAGCGACGGCAAACTGCTGCTGACAAATGACCCGCATCCGGTCAGTGAGCAGCCGATGCTTGCCTCGCATGTCAATATCACGGATGTGGTGCTCGGCGAGAGCAACTATCAGGTCGGCAGACATTTCGACAATCCGGCGGAATCCTATCCGGATATTGTATACGGAAATGTTTCGCTGTTTCTGGATACGCCGGAGGATTATCAGCTCTGGTATTTTACGAATGACCGCGTGACGTCGATCTTTCATGAGGGACTGAATCTGCGCGTCTATGACGACCCGACCGTCGAATACCGCGAATTTGACAGTAAAGCCGCCGCAAAGGATTTTGACTATCAGGGAACCTACGGCGAGCTTTGCAGCTGGCAGATCGTTGAGGCATCGGAGGTTCCGGATGCGCTTCAGGCGGTGGCGGAAACGGATATTTCAGAGCAGGTCGTCAATGCAAAGCTGACCGACGACCAGAACAAGGTCATTGTCCGCATCAATGCGTTTGCGCGCTGTGATGAGCGGCATGATACGCTCGACCATTACTATGAAATGAAGCAGAACGGGCAGACCGTTGTCGCGGCCGATCCCGAGCTGGAAAAGCTGCTGACCGGCGGACTCGATATCACGATCCGTGCGGCGCATACAGACTGGATGACCTGCTATATCCGCAATTATCTGCCGGAGCGTCTTGAGGTTGACGATACGATCCGCTCAAACTTTGCGATCTATTCGCTGCTCTTCCGGCATTCGGAATGGTCGGTCCTGCTGATGTTCATTCTGCTGGTGCTGACGGTGATCGCGTCGATTGCCATGTGCTCCGCGGCAGGCTCGCCGGACAGACACGGCAAAATCACCGTAAACCGCATCCATGAGATCGCATATGAATGCTTCTGGGTGCTGCCGCCTGCGTCACTGTTCGCGTCGGTGCTGGTGCTGCTTTTCCTTTCAAAGATCGGTACCTCGTACCGTATCATTGCGATCTTCTGCATCGGCATGATTCTCTGCATCGCCGCATGCTGCGTGCTCTGGCTCTATACCACGGCAATCCGCATGAAGGCGGGAACCTTCTGGAAGAGCTTCGGCTTCATCCGGATCATTACCTTCCTTTTCGGCATGTTCCGCAATCATACGTTTACAACGGTTGCCCTTATGCTGCTTGCAGGCCTGATGTTTTTGCTGAATGCGTTTGTTGTACCGGCGAAGGGCAGGCTTGCCGTGATAGCGGTCGGCGTACTGGACCTGCTGGTCATTATGGTGCTGGTATACTGCATCTATGCGTATTTCGAGCTGCATAAGCATGTCAGGGAAATGGAGAGCGGCAATTTTGAACCGGCAACGCATCCGCTGCCGCTCGGCGGCGATTTTGCAAGGTTCGATGAATCGCTCAATGATATCACGCACAGTATTGAGGATGTTGTCGCAAGACAGACCAGAGCCGAGCATCTGCGGACCGAGCTCATTACGAATGTTTCGCATGACCTGAAAACGCCGCTGACCTCTATTGTCAATTATGTCGATCTGCTGAGCCGTGAGCCGATGCAGACCGAGGCGGCGGGCGAATATCTCGATGTCCTCCGCAGACAGGCGGCGCGTCTCAAAAAGCTGACGATTGATCTGGTGGATGCCTCCAAGGCCTCGACCGGAAACCTCAATGTCGAGCTGATGCCGACGGATTTGCAGGTGCTGCTCTCGCAGATCGCCGGTGAATATGAGGAGCAGCTCGCCGCGAAGGAGCTCTCGCTGGTGCTGAATACACCGGAGGAGCCGCTGACGATTCTTGCGGACGGCAGGCAGATCTGGCGTGTCTTTGACAATCTGCTGAACAATGCCTGCAAATATGCGATGACCGGTACGCGTGTGTATCTGGATGTAAGCCGTGCGGAGGAACGTGTGCTTATTACGCTGAAAAATATTTCCGCGCAGCCGCTGAATGTTTCGCCGGAGGTGCTCATGGAGCGTTTTGTCCGCGGCGATGCGTCCCGTCATACGGAGGGCAGCGGTCTGGGACTTTCAATCGCACGCGATCTGACGGCGCTGCAAAACGGTACCCTGACGCTGAGTACGGACGGCGATCTGTTCAAGGCGCATCTGGAATTCCCTGTGTATCATGCACCTGAGGAGCCTGAGCCTGCCGCGGCTGCGGAGGAGACAGACGAACCGGAGCGTCCGGAGGATTTGCCGGAGATTCCGTGATGCACATGCGGAAATCTGTTCGCAGCAACGGATTCTGACGCCGGACCTGCAAAATTCCGCAATGCATCGGGACAAACTTTGCATACATTATTTTTATGAAATTGTGCAATATATAGAAAAGCTGCGGAAAAGACTGCGAATCCCTTGCATTTTTGCGGGAAAAGTGGTACAATATGATACAGTAAAAACGATGAGATAAAGAAAGACCGGAAACCACTTCCGGTCTTTTCTTTTGGGCGGGCAGTGCCCCGCGCCGTGCGCGGCTCCATTGATCTAAAGCGCGCCGGATGCTTTCTTGCAAAATGCGTCCGTCAGAGAACAGCCAGATCAGCACATGGAGATAACGCCCGAACTTAGAATGCCTGATACAGCGCAGCAAGCTGCTGCCGCAC
>CAMHUJ010000235.1 GCA_946188175.1 uncultured Ruminococcus sp. | reverse complement strand
GACACCGAAGGAGACCGCAGAGAATCTCTCGGCGGTGACGGCTGCGCTTGTCTCCTTTGCCGCAGCACAGGGGCTCATCCCCTGCTGCATGTCCTGCGGAACGGAATCCGGCTACCGTCCCTATCTGCTTGATGCAGGCGGCGTGACCGTCTGTGATGCATGCAAGCCCTATGTCGAACAGAAGATCCGCGAAGCAGCCGAGGATGCTGCCGCCGTCAGACCGAATACAGCCGGTCTGGTAATCGGCGCCGTACTCGCCGCGGCTGCGGTCTTCTTCCTGACCTATTTTGTCCTGAAACTCAGCTATCTCAGCATGCTGACCGGCTATGCAGGCGTACTGCTCGGACTGTTCCTGATGCGGAAGCTCGGCAAAAAGCTGACGGTTCCGGCTGTTGCAGTCTGTACCGTACTCTGCCTGATTGCCGGAATCTGCGCACCGATGCTGCATTTTGCAGGCACGATTGCGGAATTCAACACCGAAAACGCCGCAAAGGCACAGCAGATCGTCGATGCATACGATCAGCTCGAAGCAACCGTGCAGGATGCCTCGGCGGAAACCGAGCTGCCGGACGATCTCGCCGATATCGCGCAGTATAAAGACATGCGCGACCATGCGCAGATGATTCTCTCGCATACGGATACCATAAGCTGCCTGAAAGACATGCCGCAGCTGCTCAAAACGGAGACCTACAGCGCGCTCAAGCCGGAGCTGATCAAGAGTCTGCTGTTCACGGTGATCTCCATACTTGTGTGTATTATCATCTCAGCGCCCTCCATGCTCAAAGCCGATCAGGGCAGACATACGCTCAGGGAGCTCTCCGCATGAGCCGCTCGGTGATTGTTGCCGGCGGCGGCGCATCGGGACTTTCCGCGGCGATTGCTGCGGCAGAGCAGGGCGCATATGTCACACTGCTGGAACGGCTGCCGCGCGTCGGAAAAAAAATCCTGCTGACCGGCAACGGCAGATGCAATCTCGGCAATCTGGATACAGATGATTCGCATTATCACGGCACCGTGCCGCAGGCAAAGCAGATTCTTGCAGGCTTTGATGCGGCGCGCTATTTCCGAAAGCTCGGTCTGCTGACGCGCACCGATGCCGAGGGCAGAATCTATCCGATGAGCGGCGCGGCGGCATCCGTGCTGGATGCGCTGCGGTTTGCCGCGGAACAGAAAGGCGTCCGGATGCTCTGCGAAAAGCAGGTGACGGCGATCACGCCGAAGGGGAACAAATGGCAGGTCACAGCCGGAGATTCTGTTTTTACCGCAGATGCGCTGATTCTGGCATCCGGCGGTTCGGCTGCACCGAGCTGCGGCACGGACGGCAATCTGCTGCCGCTGCTGAAAAAAATGGGCTATACGGTCAATACACCGCGTCCGGCACTCTGTCCGGTTCTGACGGAACCGCAGACGGTGCGTGCGCTGAAAGGACTGCGCGTGCGTGCGGATGCATCCGCTTTGCTCGGCGGCCGCATCCTGAAAACGGAATCCGGCGAGGTGCAGTTCACGGAGCAGGCGCTCTCGGGCATCTGCATCTTCAATCTGTCACGGCTGGCAGCAATGCACGGCGACAAAATGCAGATTTCGCTGAATCTGCTGCCGGCATTTTCCGATGCGGAGACTGCATCACTGCTGCATGAGCTGCTGCATCAGCGCGGCGATCTTCCGGCAGGCGATCTGCTGACCGGACTGTTCCCGAAGCGCATCGGCGAGATGCTGCTGCGGCAGGCAGGCGGGAACTGCAATCTCCCCGCATCCGAACTCTCAGATGATACACAGAAAAAGCTGCTTATATTACTGCATGATCTGCGGTTTCCGGTCAGGGGCACGGCGTCCTTTGCACAGGCGCAGGTCACGGCGGGCGGTATTGCCGGACAGTGCGTGACAAAAACGCTGGAATCGAAGCTGCACCGCGGCATCTGGTTCTGCGGCGAGCTGCTCGACATCGACGGTGACTGCGGCGGCTATAATCTGACATGGTGCTGGGCATCCGGTATGACGGCAGGCAAAGCTGCGGCAGACAGCGTCCCGGTGAAATGATCTGAAGGCAGGACATTCAGGATTGGAGATGACCGCTTCATGAGAGGCGATATGGAACTGCATCCGCATGATCTCATGTTTTATTTGTCCCCGATGTATTCCGCCGCGGCAATCAAATATTTTATCAACAAGGTCATATATATGACGGATTCTTATTTTACAAAACCGGCAAATCTCAGCGATGCTGCATTCTTCGCGGTTCTTTATATCGGCATCACCGCAGGCACACTGTCTCATATTTATACGGAAAAGCACCAGTATGACAGAAACTGCCGATTGTTCCTGCGGTGTACGCTTACACTTGCAGCAATCATTGATCTTGCAGTGACCGCGCTGCTGATTGTTGCTTTGCAGTATCCGGTTTGAACAAAAAAATCCCCGACGCAGTATCGCATCGGGGATTTCGTATTTCATCTCACTGAATGGTATAGAACGTGACCGGATTTCCGGCAGTGAACGTGCCGCCGTCCTTTTCCGGCGTATAGGAGCCGCCGAAGTAGACGTAGTGATCGCCGCTGCCGTCGGTGCTTCCGCCGTAATTGACCGCATATTCCGCATTGAGCAGCAGCTCCGGACCGGAATATACAACATATTTGTAGTTATTCGGCGAGGTCATCGTGAAGATGCCGTTATTGCCGCTCGTGACATTGACAAGCGAACCGGCAGGCTGCGAATTCGCAAACATCAGACCGATGACATTTGCCGTTGTGAGCGATGCATCGGGCGTCGTGCAGGTGTTGCCGATTGCCCAGAAGCTGCCGCCCGTGACAGACAGCGAGCCGTCGCAGTAGATTGCGCCCTTCTCCTCGCGGACGCCGCCGATGAACACGGAGGAACCGCCGGTGATATTGATAAAGCCGTCGGTCTTGATGCCGTTCGTACCGCCGAGGCAGTAGTTGACGCCTGCGTTGATTTCGATGCCGTCATTGGAGTGCAGGCAGGATTTTGCCGCTTCAATATTCAGCGTACCGCCGTTGATGATGATATCATCGTCACTCTGGATGCCGTGCGCGTAGTTCGCCTTGATATTGAGCTCGCCCTCACCCTTGATCTGCACGGTATCCTCAGAGAAAACCGTACCCTTATCCTCATCGTGGACGCCGCCGTCCTCGAGATAATTGACAGAGCCGGGCAGCGAATTGATCGTCAGCTTTTTCGCATTCTGACAGTTGATCGCGGAACCTGCCTTATTCGTAATGCTGGCGCCGTTGAGGTGCAGCTTGACCTTTTTCTTATCCGTGGTAATCAGGATCTGACCGTTCGAGAGCGTACCGGAGATTTCATAGGTGCCGCCCTTGCCGATCGTGATCAGACCGCCCTTGACGGTGATGCCTTCGCCGGAATACTGTGCGGTCGTATCCTGCAAATAGATATACTTGGTCGGCTTGACCTTATCCTCATCGTCCTCATCGTCGGGATCGTCAATATTCTCCGGCGTCTGCGGCTTCTGCTCCGGATTCTGCGCAGAATTACCGTCCTTGCTCTCGGTCTTGTTCTCGGATTTGGATTCCTGCTTTGCATCGGTCTTGGATTCGCCGTTCTCCCTGGAGGATTCCTCCTTGGACTCACCCGATGCCTTGGAATCCTTCTCTGCCTTGGAATCCTTTTCCGCCTTGGAGTCTTTCTCCGCCTTGGAATCCTTGTCAGCCTTGGAGCTGCTTTCCTCCTTGCCGGACTTCTTGCCGTCCTTTTCGGCTGCACCGGTTTCCGCCTCAGATTCGGTGCTCTCATCGGCAGCGGAAGTCTCCTCTGCAATACTCTCCGAATCCGCAGGCTTCTGTGCGCTGCCGGAAGGCGTACTGCTGTCGCCGCAGGCGGTCATGCCGCCGAGTATCATCAGCGCCGAAAGGAGCGCTGCTGCCATATGCTTTTTCTGTTTCATAAGCCTAACCCTTTCTTGGCATCAGAACAAAAAAGACCGAGGTAAGGCACCTCAGTCTTTTTCATGCTGTTCTTATTTCTGCTTTACATCATAGATCTGATCGTCATATTTGTAGAGCACCAGCGTGACGTTGAGGTTGCCGTTCAGCGCGCGGATCTCATCAATAAACTTCTTCTGGTCGGCGTCAGTCTTGACACGGATCGAATAGATCAGATCAAACAGGGTTCCGAAATCTGTTGTCTTCACTCTGCGGAGCACATAGCTTGTAGTGTACTTCTCAAAGACCTTGTCAAACAGACCGTTATAGTTCAGATTCTCCGGAATCGTGACCTTGAGCGTCATATCCTGCGTTTTCGGAGCTGCGAAGT
>CAMHUJ010000234.1 GCA_946188175.1 uncultured Ruminococcus sp. | reverse complement strand
GACATTGGATTTGGGGAGTGCCGAACGGAGTAATTCGTTTGGCATTTTCCATGTATAGAAAGTTTACATAATTGATTTTCACCCTTGGGAAGATGTCGAAGAATCAGCACATATTATGATTATACCGTTTGTGCTGGTACCAAAACGTCCAAATGAGGAGGAATACTCTTGGTAGAGTTAAAAAATGTGTCTGTGACATACGAAAGTACCGGCGTAGAGGCGCTTTCGGATGTCAGCCTGAAGGTCGAGGACGGCGAATTTGCGTTTGTCATCGGTCGCTCGGGCTCCGGAAAGAGCACGCTGATCAAGCTGCTGATGAAGGAGCTTGATGCAAACAGCGGCGAGGTCTATGTCAACGGCTATGACCTCATGAAGCTGAAAAAGCGTAAGGTTCCGGAATTCCGCCGTACAATCGGTGTTGTCTTTCAGGATTACCGCCTGATCGACACCATGACGGTGTATGAAAATATTGCATTTGTGCTGCGTGTGATTGACGCGCCCAGAAAACAGATTCGCAAGCGTGTCCCCTATGTTATGTCGCTGGTCGGCTTGCAGGATAAATCGGACTGCTATCCGAGTGAGCTCTCCGGCGGTGAACAGCAGCGTTGTGCGCTGGCACGCGCACTTGTCAATGATCCGGCACTTCTGATTGCCGACGAGCCGACCGGTAATGTGGACCCGGAGCTTGCCTATGAGCTGGTTGAGCTGCTGCAGGGCATCAATGCATGCGGCACGACGATTCTCATGGTGACGCATGCGCATGAAATGGTACGCCATTTCGGCGGCAGAATCATCAATATCAGCGAGGGCGAGGTCGTATTTGACGAAGTGATTGGAGGCGCAGAAATTGAAGCTCAGTAGTTTCCGGTATCTTGTCAGACAGGGCTTTGACAATGTCTGGAAGAACCGTGTTATGGCTTTTGCCTCATTCTGCGTTCTTCTGGTCAGTCTCCTGCTTGTCGGTATTTCTGTTCTGTTTTATGTGAATATTAACGCGATCATCGGCGGCATCGAAGATAAAATTGAGGTCATTGTCTATCTCAGTGAGACGACGACCGAAGCACGCCGCACCGAGATCGGTGAAGAGCTGGCTGCGATGAACAACATCGCAAGCGTACAGCTCTATACAAAAGAGGAAGCATTTGAAGACCTGAAAGTCGATATGAGCGATCAGGCAATCGTCTTTGAATCGCTCGGCGACGACAATCCCCTGCTGGATGCCTACCGCATCCGTGTCGCGGATATCTCCAAAATGGACGAAACGATTTCTGCGACGAAAAAAATGCAGGATGTAGATTCCGTCCGCTCGCCGGACTCCTTTGTCGAGCTCCTGACGGAAATGCGCCGCGTCGTAACGATTGTTGCGATTGCTATTATTATTGCACTGTTCATTGTTTCCATGGTGATTATCTCGAATACAACCCGTGCCAGCGTGTTCTCCCGCCGACGCGAAATCAGCATTATGCAGAGCGTCGGTGCGACAAAAGCATTTATCCGTTTCCCCTTCTTCATTGAGGGTATGATCAACGGGTTTATGGCGGGCGTTTTCGCAACACTGCTGACATGGTTTGCATATGACAGCCTTGTGAATCTTCTCGGCCGGTTTGATGTTCTGAGCACAATCGGTCTCGGAAACGTCATTCCTCTCAGCAGAATATACGTGATTGTGATGCTTTCCTATATTTTAGCCGGTTCCCTGATCGGCGCGTTCGGAAGCGTCCTTTCCACACGGGTACATCTGAGATACCGTGCAGCAAATATGTAATGAAACGCAATGCAAACAAAGGAAGGTTTATTTATGAACAAGCAATGCAGAAAAGCGCTTGCAGTGCTGTCTGCTGTCATTCTGACGGCGACATCTCTTACGCTGGAAGCAAAGCAGAATCCGAATAATCTTGCTTATGCCAAAACGCTGAAAGAAATCGAACAGGAGAAAAAGGAGAAGCAGGATCAGATTGATCAGAAAAAGGAGGAGCTCGAAAAGCTCTCCGATGATCTGAACAATAAATCCGCTTACGAGCAGACACTGAAAGAACAGATCAGCCTGATCAACGGTAAAATGGTGCTGATTGATTCGCAGATGTCAAATCTGATCGGTGAGATATCCGAAACCGAAAATCAGATTGCCGCACTTCAAAATGAAATTGACGAGGAGGAGGTTGCTGTTCAGGAGGGACTGAAGCTCTTTAAGTCCCGCATCCGTGCACTGTATGTACACGGCAATGACAGCCTGCTTTCCGCACTGGTCGGTGCATCGAGCTTCTATGATGTACTTGCCAGAATGGACCTGATCAAACGCATTTCCAAGCATGACGACGAAATGATCACTGAGCTGCGGGAGAAAATCAACTCACTGACCAATCATAAGCAGGACCTGACAGTCAGCTTGCAGGCGCTCAATCTCAAGCAGACCGAAATTCAGGTGCTTATGGATGAATTCGATTCATCCAAAAAGGAGCTCGATACTGCTCTTTCTGATAATCATGTCGATATTCAGATGATCGAATCCAAGCAGCTGACAGCCAATAATGAGCTGAAAATGCAGCAAATGGATATGGATAAGATCGAACAGGAAGAACAGGACCTGATTGCCGAAGCAATCCGCAAGGCAATGGAGGAAGAGCAGAAGAAGCAGGAAGAGGAAGCGCGCAGAAAGGCGGAACTAGCTGCCAAGCTCACAACCACTACCACGACCACGACGACTACTACAACTACGACTACAACCGTCCGGACGACGATTGCGACCACGACTGCCGCACCTGTGACACAGGCTTCAGTCGTCACGGAAGCTCTGGCAAATCCACAGGCAGAGATTACAAATGCATCCACGCAGGAAACGCCTGCTCCGACGACGGCTCCCACTACTGCCGCTACAACTGCGCCGACGACAACCACTGTCGCTGCAACAACGACACAGGCTCCGCCGACCGGCAGTATGTTTGCATGGCCGTGTCCGGGTCACTACGGTATCTCCAGCCCGTTCGGCTACCGCAAAGACCCCTTTACCGGTGCAGCCAGCGGTCACAGCGGCATTGATATCATCGGTAATGTGACTGCAATCAACGGCGCAGCAGCCTGCGCAGCCGGAAACGGTACGGTCATTCGTGTTGTGAATGACGGCTGGGGCGGCGGCTACGGCAATAACGTCTTGATCTATCACGGCAACGGCTATTCGACACTGTATGCGCATCTTCAGCGTGCAACTGTTTCTGTCGGTCAGACTGTTACAGTCGGTCAGCAGGTCGGTGTAGTCGGTTCGACGGGCAGATCGACCGGCCCGCATCTCCATTTTGAGGTACGTATCAATGATACGCCGGTCAATCCGGTGCCGTATCTCCCGTAAAGTAAAATATCAGAATCAGCTTATTTCTTAATGAACCGGATAAACGGCAGGAGACGGTCAGGATGTCTCTTGCCGTTTCCGGCATTTATTCAAACAGAAAGGCGGCATCTGTGATGATAAAAATATCACTCGGTACGGTCATTAGCCTGATCTCTCTGACTGCTGCCGCGACATTTGTCATTACGCTCTCTGCAAGCGAGAAGGCATTTAACAAAAAAATCACAGAGATTGACCGCCTCGCAGATAAGTATCAGCGTCTGGATGAGCTGGACGCCAAGGTACGTGAAACATTCTATAAAGATGTGCCGGATAACGACGTCATGGAAGGCATGCTCGAAGGCTATGTTGCCGGTCTCGGAGACCGCTACAGCGTTTACCGCAGCAATGAAGAGCTGAGTGCCTATCATGAAACGACATCCGGCGTTTATACGGGTGTCGGCATTTCAATTCAGCAGAATGATGACGGATATGCCGAAATTGTCAATGTCACGGAAAACGGTCCTGCCGAGAAAAAAGGCATTGAGGTCGGTGATCTTCTGCTGGAAGTCGAGGGCGTATCGCTTAAGGCGAATTACCGTGAAGCTGTTGATTTGATCTCCGGCGATGTCGGAACATCCGTCACCCTTCGCATCCGCAAGCATGATTCCGACACTGAGAAGAAAATCTCCGTAATCCGTTCGCAGATTGACGAAGTGACTGTACAGTCTGCATTTCTGCCCGACCAGATCGGGTATATTTACATTGGAAAATTTCGCAGCGTCACGGTCTCGCAGTTTGAAAATGCCCGTCAGGACTTGCTGAAACAGGGCGCCAAAGCGTTTATCTTCGATGTACGGAATAACGGCGGCGGTATTCTTTCTGCACTGGAACGCATGACCGATCCCCTGCTGCCGGAGGGCGAGCTTGCATTTTCCTATGACCGCGAAGGCAACGCATCCACGATTCT
>CAMHUJ010000233.1 GCA_946188175.1 uncultured Ruminococcus sp. | reverse complement strand
TTTTCTCGTCGATTGTCGGATTGCCGTCCTCGTCGTCGCCGTGCTCATTGTACCAGTAGCCCTTGTCGGTGTCAGGATCGTCGTCGATATTGAGCCAGTATTCGACATCCGCAGGCGACTTGTATTCGACATTCAGACCGCAGCCGTACATGAAGGTATCCATATTGGTCTTGGATTCGATTGCAAACGTAAAGGATTCCGGCGTGACCTTGGTGTTATCGTCGGGCTTCGGAAGACCGAATTCGCTGTATTTCATTCTGCGGCTGTTGATCGGGTCGCCCTCTTCCCATGTCGATACGCCGTTTTTGATGTAGGATTCTTCATCCTTACCGGCGGTCAGCAGAAAGTCGAGATCGTCGATCGTACCGGTCAGCGTGGTTTTCAGCGTACCGGTGCCGTCCTTGTTATCGGTGAAGGAATAGGCAGTGCTTGTGCTGCTGCTCGGCTTGTCGGGCTTTGTCGTGCTGCCGGAATCATTCGGCACGATCTTATCGACAGTCAGTGTGCCGCCGCAGTAGTAGTTGCGGAATTCATACTCTCCGGCATATTTTCCGGTATCATATTTGACATCCAGCGCGGAGACATCAATCTTGATCGGCGTGGATTCATTTGCCGGAATCGTGACCGATGTGCCGGTGTCGTCGGGGTTCTTCGGCGTCTGGGTGAATTTTCCGTGGTCCATTTCGATCCACCACGGGTCCTTGGCGATGCCGATGCCGAAGCCGTAGGAGAGCGAGACCTCGTCCTTGCCCGGTGCATCCGCGGTGACATAGACGGAGATCGTTTTCAGTCCCGAGGTCGCCAGATCGGCGGTCTCACCGCGATAGGCATTCGAGCCGTCCTTGGTTGTCAGCGTCTTGCCGACGGTGACAGTCGCAGCCGATGCAGGTACAACGGCAGCCGGTACGAGCAGCACAGCCGTCATGACCGCACTGACCGCAGCGGAGAAGATTCTCCGGCAGGTGTGAGAGATGTGCATAGAAAATACCCCTTTCTGTACGGGCACGCCGGTTCGGTACATGCAGCGCTTATGCCCGATATTCGTACAATTTACACTATAGTACAAGTTTGTGATAGTTCTGTGAAAATTTGAAAAGTTTTCCTCTGTAAATCAAAATTTTAGGAGAATCCACAGGATTTAATTGCCGGACTTTTGCACAAAGCGCAGAAAATTTCAAAATCCTCTTTACTTTTACAGACTAATGTGTTAAAATATAAGCATGCAATCGTTTATCCGATCATCCGGACACGCTGAAGGAGGCATGACCTATGTTCAAACCAATGGATGAGGCACATATCAGAGACCTTTATGAGGCATTCGCCGTATTGAAATCCGCGGACGAGATCGCCATGTTTATGCAGGACCTCTGCACGCCGCAGGAGCTCGTCGCAATCGCACAGCGCTATCAGATCGCAAAGCTGCTTTCCGAGGACTGCCGCTATGCCGAGATCGTCGAGAAGACCGGCACCAGCACCGCAACGATCAGCCGCGTGAACCGCTCGCTGAGCATGGTCAGCTCCGGCGGCTATGCAATCGTCTTCGACCGCCTGAAAAAGCAGAGCGGGGATGCGGAAAAATGACACCGGCTTACGGCGTCTTTGCGCAGTATTATGATGCTCTGACGCAGAATGTCTGCTATGCAGAACGCGCAGCGCAGCTCGACCGTCTGATTCACAAATGGGAAGCACCGGAGATGCCGGACAATATCCTGCTCGATCTGGCATGCGGCACGGGCTCGCTCTCGGAGGAATTTGCAAAGCGCGGCTGGGATGTCATCGGCATCGACGGCTCAGAGGAGATGCTCAGCGAGGCGCTTGACAAGAAATATGACAGCGGTCTGCCGATCCAGTATCTGAAGCAGGATATGCGCAGGCTCGATCTCTACGGCTGCATCAGCGTGACGGTCTGTGCGCTGGACAGTCTCAATCATCTGCCGGAGGAAAATGATCTGCGCAGCGTCTTTGCGCGTGTCAATCTGTTTTCCAATGCAGGAGCGCTGTTTTTGTTTGATGTCAATACGGAATACAAGCACCGGCATATCCTTGCCGACGAATGCTTTGTCTATGAGCTGCCGGATGCCGTGTGCGTCTGGCAGAATCATTTGGAGGATACCGCGCCGGATTATCCGGTGACGATCCGGCTGGATTTCTTTGAGCATACCGAGGGGCGGCGCTATGTCCGCTCGACCGAGGAGTTTACGGAGCATATCCGGCAGCCCGAATTGCTGCGGCAGATGCTCACGGAGACCGGCTTCACGCTGCTCGAAGTTCTCGACGGCGACACCTACGAAGCACCGGCCGATACGACCCAGCGGCTTTTGTATATCGCCCGAGCCTCCGGCGGACAGTCGGCAGTGCCGGAATAAGCAGAATGTAGTTAAGTAGGATGTAGGAAGTAGGATGTAGGAAGTGAATGGTGAATAGTGAATAGTGAAAAATACTTTCTCCTTCCTCCTTGTATCACACCTTCTTCCTCCTCCGCTCCCAATGACTAACGTACGAGGATATTCTTCTGATAGCGCGGGGTTGAGAGGATGCTCTGATAGAGCTGCATATAGACCCTGCGAATCGTATCCGGCGTATGTGTGCCGCCGAGGGGCAGCTCCAGAAGGCGGTATTCCACGCCGAATACACGCGCCGTGACACCGGTATCCTTGCAGCCTGCATGCAGATAAAACCGCAGACGGCGCTGCTGTACGGCAAGCTCTGCCGCATCGGAAGCGTAATCGGGATTCTCCGATTCGATCAGAAAGACCGATGCATCCGCATACGCATCATGCAGCATATGCAGAATCGCGCTGCCGTATCCGCTGCCGCGCAGATCAGCGCGCACTGCGAAATAATCGAGCAGATAACCGCTGCCGTGCCGCAGCAGATATGCATAGCCGCAGAGCGAATCCGCATCGTAAAATCCGAGACATTCATATTCGCCGCGTGCCGATGCCGCTTCGATCATCGAAAACGGCTTCAGCTCATCCGGCGGAAAATCCTGCTGCATATAGTCTGTATAAATCTGCGCTGCCTGCTGCATATCCAGACGGCGCACGTTCAGATTTTGCATTCTGTCCACATCCTTTCTGCTCTATTTTACCATAAACCCGAAAGAATCACAAGTGATTTCAGAAGATAGGAGATAAGGTGTCCGCTGATGCGGATAATTTCAAATATCGCGCCGCAAGGCGCACCGCAACTCCTCACTGCTCACTTTCAGCGCTGCCAAGAGAAAGGGGAACTCATAGGTTATGAACGGCAAGCTAAAGCGTTATTTATCCGGGGACGGCGCGGTTGTCTGCGCAGTGCTCGAGGGCACGGAAATGTGCCGCGAAATGGAGCGTATCCACAAGACCTCCGCGGTCTGTACGGCAGCGCTCGGGCGTCTTTCCATGGCGGCGTCGCTCATCGGTTATACGCTCAAAAATCCCGGCGATACGGTCACGGTGCGCCTCGACGGCGGCGGTCCTGCCGGTATCCTGCTTGCAGTTGCGGATGATCTCGGCAATGTCAAGAGCTATGTCGATCAGCCTGTCGTCGAGCTGCCGCTGAATGTCAAGGGCAAGCTCGATGTCGCAGGTGCGGTCGGTACGGACGGCACCCTCTTCGTGATCAAGGATATCGGCCTGAAAGAGCCCTATTCCGGTCAGACGGCGCTGGTTTCCGGCGAGATCGCCGAGGATATCACGCAGTATTTCGCGGACAGTGAGCAGGTCCCGAGTGCCTGCGGTCTCGGCGTGCTTGTCAATCCTGACCTGACGGTCGCGTGTGCAGGCGGATATCTGATTCAGCTGCTGCCCTTCGCGCCGGAAAGCGATATTGTGCAGCTCGAGGAGAATCTCAAAGACGTCACGAGCGTCACCGATCTGCTTCAGAGCGGCATGACCGCGGACGACATTGCACAGAAGCTCATGGCAGGACTGAACGCAGAGCTGCTCGACGAATCCGAGCCGGCATATGCCTGTGACTGCTCCAGAGAACGCACGGCGAAGATGCTCCGCTCGCTGGATATCCCGACGCTCCGTGAAATGGCGGATGAGATGCCGGAGATCGAAGTCTGCTGCCATTTCTGCAATGAGAAATATGTCTTCACGCCGGATGAGCTGCGGCAGATGATCGCCGAAAAGGAACAGGCTGCTCCGGAGAATGATAATTAAAATATAAATTTATATGCGAATTTTCAAAAACCTCTTGACAAATGATGAATCATAGGTTATAATAATAAGGCGCTGTTCGATCAGCGTCGTAAATGGAAGCTTAGCTCAGCTGGGAGAGCATCTGCCTTACAAGCAGAGGGTCACAGG
>CAMHUJ010000232.1 GCA_946188175.1 uncultured Ruminococcus sp. | reverse complement strand
CCTTGCCGAGTGTCATGGAGCCGCTGCCGCCGGTGTTGTCCAGCCAGATTTCATAGCTGAAGCCGTCGGAGTTGCCCTTATGCTGGTTCGGGTTGCCGTTGCCGACCTTCAGAACCTGACCGCTTGCGGTCTGACCCTGCTGACCCTGACCCTGCTGAGTCCACTGACCCTGCTGGCCCTGACCCTGCTGCTGGGTTGTTGCAGTCGTGCCCTGCTGCTGACCGCTGCCGCCCGGCGCCTTGCTCGGATCGGTGTAAACATCGAGCTCGGTGACATCTGCGACGCCGCTGCTCTGCCAGCCTTCAGCATTCAGCGCGACCTCATAGAGGTTACCGATGCCCCAGCCCTGCTGTGCCCATGCCTTGAAGTGCTCGGAAACAGTGATGTGACCGGAAGTTCTCTTGGACTGACGGACACTGAAATACTGCTTGAAGGTCTCGCTGCCGCTGTTGATCGACGGACCGGTGTGATCCATCTGGAAGATCTTGTACTGTGCGCCGTCAATGGTAACCATTTTGCCGTTGCCGTCCGGGCACCAGTCAACCCAGTCTTCAATGATGTAGTACTCAACAAGCGGAACATTGCCTGCTGCGCCTCTGTTCTGGAACCAGCCGTAAACGCAGAGACGGGAGTTACCGCTTGCACTGCCGGTCTGCTGATAGTTTGCCTTGTAGTCCAGACCGATATATTCGTAATCGGTTGCTTTCTTGGTAGAGCCGAAATCCTTGCCGCGGCGTGCGAGGAAGTTACCGCGGTTGACAGAAGCGTTCCATTCAGCCTTGAATGTTGCGCCCTTGCCGAGTGTCATGGAGCCGCTGCCGCCGGTATTGTCCAGCCAAACCTCGTAGCTGTAGCCGTCGCAGTTGCCCTTGTGCTGAGTCTGACCGCCCTGAACACTGAGCCTGTCACCAACACTTGCTGCCGAAGCAGGGAATGCCGGCATTGACGACAGTGACGTCAACGCCAGGGTGGCTGCACTCAGCAGCCCGAAAATTCTTTTCTTTCTCATAATACCCCTCCAAAAGTGTTATGAATGCCTCTCGCCGTATAGCGATACTTATGCTATACGACCCTTTTGTATTTTTAGTTTAGCACAAAACGAAAGCCAAGTCAAGTGCATTTTTTGCTGAAAATCTCATGAAACAGCCCAATTATTGCGAATTCTTTAGAGTTTGCTTAAGTTGTCTGATTCTGCGCCCGTTTTTGGCAGTATTGACGAATATGTCCGCAAGTTTGCGCACATGTTTTTGTTAAGATTGCTGTTTGAAATATTACGATATCGCTTTTTGATATGGATTTCTTGCGATAATTGCCCTAAACCGCTTGATATTGCGTCCGTATTCCGCCCGAAAATCGCAATGAGCGGTGTGCATTATTTTACACATACAACATCCTGACCCTTGACAGCCGTCGGATTCTCTGATACAATAATAGATAGAGAACAAATGTTCTAACCGGTGAAAACATGTTCCCGACTTCAACCCCATTGAACAGGAGGGATCTTCTATGAATCAGACGAATCAGGAAGCATGGGTGCAGCATCAGCCCTATACCGCCATGCTGCGGCAGTACCGCGCGGCGGCAGACAGACTGAAGCAGCGGCTGAACGATCTGCGGAACGAACTGAAAACAATGCAGCATACCAAGAAGTATACCCGGGAGTCTGCGAACGCGCAGCGCATCCTTGAACGGCGAATGGATTTGCTGCGCTCTGAATATTATGAGATCACGGACTGCATGCGTGAAATCGGAATCTATGCGGCAAAGGAGACGCACTGATGCGCGGCGGCAGGTACAGAGTCCCCTGCGAGGTGCTGGAATTTGATCCGGCGCTCGTGGGCAGACTCTCCGCCGATGCCGAACAGCGGCTGAACCGTGAACCGGACGGCGGCAGAATGATGATCCGTGCACTGCGGTACGCTTGGAAAAACGCCCTGACGCCCGTGCAGCGCTTCTATATGCAGGAATACTATTTATATAGGAAAACTATGCCTCAGATCGCCGCGGACTGCGGTGTCAGCACCGGAACCGTCTCGCGGACACTGGCGCGCGCAAGGCAGCGACTGCGCAATGCGCTGCAATGCTATATCGCAGGATAGCGCTCCGCCTTTTTTCTTCATCACTTCCGCATTTCTTAGTTTGCCCATATTCAAATCATCGCCGTCAGGCGATACCGCAACTCCTCACTCCTCACTTCTCACTCCTAACTCAGCAATCCCCCTTCTCCTTCCTCCTTTTATATGTCCGGCAAGCCTTGCATTATCAGAAATAATGTGATATAATGTCTACAGAATGCAGTACGGGAAGGAGCCGGAAATGCAATGGATGAAATGTCAATGCGGCTTTCGGAGCTGGAAGCCGAAACCGAAGAAACCGTAAAACAAACCGGTAAGCTGACTGTCATGCAGGAGCGCGATCATGCCATGCTGCAAAAAGCAGTCACTGCGATTGAAGCGCTGCATGAAGCACATAAAAAGCTGCTCGCCGATCAGGAGGAGCTGCGTGCACTGCTGCACAATATCCAGCGGCATCTGGATTCGCTGACAGAACGCGCGGATTCCATTGACCAGACTGCGGATATTCTCGAGGACCGCATCGAAGCGCTGGATGAGACCGTCAAGGTACTCTCAAGCGATATGGACAATCTCTATGAGGATATGAACGTGCTTTCGGCGGAGACGCGCAACCGCGGCATCAAGCTGAAAGAGGATGTGCAGCGTTTCCTCTGGGATTCCACCGAATCCAAATACGACGAAGAATCCGACACCATGTGGTAGCGGGCAGCGGGCAACGCCCGCATGAATTGATCTAAAGATTTCAGGATACGTGACCGTTATTTTGCACTCTACACCTTCCGACAGGCTATGCAAAAGATGCAGGTAAAAGAGCAGCGTCCGCCTGCGTGATTCTTAAAGCGCAACGGAAGCGGATGCAGGCAGCAACATGCAGTATCCCGAATCCGTTTCTATACTATATATAGTATAGTTTCTCATGATAATACAGGAAAGCCGTGAAGCAGGATGATTTGCTTCACGGCTTTTTTGTTACGTGCATTTCAGAAACATGCAATTACTGATTCACGGCGGAAAGCTGCTCAATCAGCTGCTTTGCGGCACGCGGCGAACGACCGCCGCTGCGCTGTGCAAACTCCTCTGCCGCCTGATTGAGCGCCGCAGTCTCCATGTGCAGCTCATACTGTGCAGCAAGCTCCTGCACAAACCGCAGATAGGTTTCGCGGTCGGGACGGCGGAAGCAGATCCGGATGCCGAACCTTCCGGCAAGCGCCTGCTGCTCCGGCATCACATCCGGAACCGGCGCATCGGACGCCGCATCGGCAAAATCCGCAGGCTCAAGATACCGGCTGCTGCTTGCCGCATAGATCACCGTATTTGCCGGACGCGCCGCAACAGAGCCCTCCAGCATCGAGCGCAGGATCGCAAAGCTGTCGTCCTTCGGCGAAAAGCTGAGATCATCCACGAACAGGATGAATTTCAGCGGATTGTCGTGAATCTGCTCCATAACGACCGGCAGCATCGGCAGATCGGCTTTCGTAATCTGAATCAGACGCAGACCCTCGCCGAAAAATGCATTGACAATCGCCTTGACGGTCGTCGATTTACCCGTTCCGGCATCGCCGTAAAGCAGAACATTCTGCGCATGTCTGCCCTGCAAAAGCGCCACGGTATTGTTTATCACCGCCTGCCGCTCGGGTTCATAGCCGGAGAGTGCCGCAAGCTGTACTTTGTCCGGATATTTCACCGGCACGATCACCTCATCGCGGATGACAAACATCGGGTTTGCCGCATAAATGCCGTAGCCGTATTTGCCGATCTCGCGCAGGCGGGCATGATACTCCGCGCCGAAATCGAGGTCGGAGTTTTTCCACTCCGGCAGAATGCCGTAATAGGAGACCTCTTTTTGCAGCTCATGCGGACGGATTCTTGCAAGGCGCTGCAAGATCGCAAGCTCATTCTGTACGCAGGCATGGAGCATATCGTCAATCGCATCGCCGCGCGCCGCCGCACGGACATAGAAATTGTCGTCCTCGCAGATCAGCTGAAAGATATAGTCCGTCAGGTTCATGCTGCGCGCATAGAGCCGCGTGATGAACTCCGTATACTGCCGCAGCTGAATCATCGGGTCCATTGTCTCCGTATCGAGCAGTGCACGCAGCGGCAGAATGACCTCATTCGTCAGCAGCTTCCGGAATACGACCAGCGAATTCAGCGCCAGGTCGATTTCCTGTAGTTTTTTATTTCTTCCCATTGTGATATCCTTTTCTGAACTCTCATTTAAGAAA
>CAMHUJ010000231.1 GCA_946188175.1 uncultured Ruminococcus sp. | reverse complement strand
CATCTTCGCGCGGCGAAGATGCGGCAGACGGATTGACGGATTCGCAGATCGCAGAGCAGGTGATCTCTGAGATCACGGATGCGCAGCGGATTCCGTATGCCTATTCGCAAAGTCCGAAGAAGATGCAGGCAGCAATTCGCTGGCTCTGTGAGTATGACTTCTACATGAAGCATCCCTGCGACAAGACTGATCTGAAAACCGTTGACCGCTTTGACAACTTCGTACTGCTGGTGAACAGCCTGGTCAGCATGGCGACAAGAGCCGGCACGCAAACCTATTCCGGCGAACAGACCGATGCCTGCGCTGTGATCGACGCGATCAATGCAGCGTCAGTGTGCTGCGGCTGCGGCACGCTCACCGAAATGATCTTCTCCGCACTTGATGACTTCACCGATGCACTCGCCTCGACGCATATCAAGAACTATGCCGGCTATGCAAAGGCAGTTTTGTGGAGCAGTCTCAACTCGTATCGCGTAAAGCTGAACACGGAGCTTGCAGTGATTTGAGATTATTATATCACACAACCTCAAACGAAGTCAAGCGGAGCTATGACAAAAACCGCTTACGAAAAACACGAAAAGGAGTTTTGAAAAATGAAGAAAACGAACCTCGGCCCGGTCGCGGTGAAGATCGACCGCGAAAGTGTCAACGCGCTGCTGCAATCGCTGAATCAGATTGCGGCGATTGATCCTGAGAATCACATCGCACAGTCTGCGCAGAAGCTGATGCAGAAAATCATCAAGCACGGACGCACCTTCCCGCACGACGACATGAAACTTGTGTCGATTTATTTCTACGACAACGAAGCATCCATGCTCATTCAGCTTGTGAGTATGTATCTCTCTGCGGTGCAGGAGAACACCGAAGATTACTATGACCGCATCGGACGTTCCCGCAAAAGGGGCTTGGGGAATCCCCAATCTGCGGAGCAGACATTTTCCGACAAAACAGAAAACTGATTTGCCGAAACCCAATGCGTGCAGCATCGCGAAACGGAGGTTTTGCAAGCACCGGTACGGGCGTGCAGAACCGGCATTGGGTTATCTTTCAGACAGGCTTCTGAAACGCACTTTTTTGACGCCTTGCTGAAAAAAGAAAGGAAAAGCAAATGGGACAGTTCAGCATCAGCTTCACAGTCGGTAAGGCAAGCGATCCGAACTGCGCAGACTTTGCGCACAACAACCGCGAATTTTATGCGGAGAACATTGATCCGGTGCGCACGCCTGAAAATATTATTTTCGCTTGTGAACCGATTCGGACCGCATACGAAAAACTTTTTGCGGAATCACTCGCAGCGTACAATGCGAAGCAGCGTCAGCCGTGCCGGCGCATTCAGAATTACTACGAACACATCGCAAACGGCAAACGCGAGGAAGCATTTTACGAAGCAGTCGTGCAGTTCGGTGACTGCAAAACCGCAGCATGCGGCACGCCGAACGGAGAGACTGCGAAAAAACTGCTGATCGAATATATGCAGGCTTTTCAAAAAAGGAATCCGAATCTGTATGTGTTCAATGCCGTGCTTCACATGGACGAAGCGACTCCGCACCTGCATATCGACTTCATTCCGTTTTACTCGAAAGCGCGAAAGCATGGACTGCAGAAAGGCGTTTCGATGCGGGCAGCTTTGGAAGAAATGGGATTCGCTGCTCGCAGCAGATACGATTCCGCCGCAATGGGCTGGGAACATTCCGAGCGAATCGAAATGGAACGGCTCCTGATGCAGCACGGCCTCAAGCGCGAAGACAAGAACGCACATTACGCACATATGACCGTCGCGGAATACAAACGCTCGCAGGATGCAAAGCAGGCCGTGTCAGTTTTGCGAAAACAGAAGCAGCAGGAAGCAAATTCACTTGGTATGGCGCGGAGCATGAGATTCCGCATCGCGGAGCTTTCCGCCGAGGTTGAGAAAATGGAACACGATCGATTGCTGCCGTACAAATCTTTTTTCTATACAGACCGCGACAAGCAGGCATATGTGCAGTCGGAATTGGAGCGCCTGCATATTTCATACCGGCAAACGGAGAACGGATTTGAAGCGCAGGAATGTCATGTTCAGGCAATCCGGGAAATTGAGCAGTCGTATCAGCCGAAGCCGCAGTCGGCGCGGGAGACGCTGCGCGCAGACATTGACCGATTTGTTCCGCTCTCTCAGGATATTTTCTATCTGATGGCGCACCTAGTCAAGGCAGGATACGACATCAAGTACGGAAAGTATCTTGCGTTTCGCGCAAAAGGTGCCAAGAATTTTATTCGCTTGAAGTCGCTTGGCGTGGAGTACAGTGAAATTGCATTGAAAGGACGGATCAAAGCCAACCGGGAATTTGAACAAAGGCTCGAAGAACAGCTGGCAGCAGCAAAAGAGAAGCGTCAGAAAAACGCACCGGTGCTTCGCATGATGCGGTTATATATCGGTGTCGTGAAAGACGGCAGACTTACACCGCGCAAGAGAATTCCGGAGAAAGTTTATGCGTGGACAAATGATTCAGAGCTTGACAGACTGCTTGCATTGAACAAGCGAATCAATGACGGCACCACGCTGCGGTCGCTGCGGCAGGATTTCGCAGCCAAGGACGAAGCAATGCATCAGAAGTACGATGCCGCACAAGCCGAAAAGCATGATCTGCAATTCGCACTCGATCTGAAAGAGAAACTGGAGCTGATCTTCGGCAGGATCCCGTCAAAGCGGTTCACAAAACAGCAGGCAGAGGAAACGCTGCGGAAATATCCGTCGATCACCGCCGGAAACTGGCGCAATGTCGAAACGTTGATCTCGAACAGCAGAGCGCAGGCGGCGAAAGCTGCCGAAGAGCTGGCACAGGCAGAAGCGGAGCTCAAAGAAGCAGCGGAACTGTATACACTCGCTGAGCGCGTTTATTCCGGTACGCATGTGCAGATTCTGGTCAATGCAGAAACGGAAGCACGGTCAACAGCGGACATTCCGAACGGAACCTATGCCGCCGACAACAATACACCGGGCTTTGTGCCCCTGATCAGATAAGGAGGATTACAATGGGAAGACATAAAACAGCCGGTTATTACGGCCTTGCATGGATGGACTTCATGGAGGAGAATCATCCCGATCTCGTTGCAGAGATGAAGAAGAACGATACATACGATGAAGTGGCATGGTCGGTCAGCTGCCGCGCGGTCGAATACTGCGACCTGCTGAAGAAGCAGTACGCCAAGCAGAACCCGCCGCCGAAGGAACCGGACGAATACCGCTCGTGGAAGTTCACCCGCGACTTCTATATAGATAGTGCGGTCATGCGGGAGAAGGTGTTGGTCGCGGTGACAACACCATAAACGAAAACATGGAAGCCTATCGCATATAAACCTTGAATGCATCGTCCATCGAAATTGCGGTCAGGGGCAGATACGGCTCATGCACATTCCGGCAGAGATGGACAAGGTTTATGTCAACAAGCCATGTGATGCATCATTTTCGACATCGAACAGCAAAGAAAATGCATCATTTCGGATTTTACCAGAATGACAAGGAACGCTGAGCGCTCCTGTTGTGGTGCTGATAAACAATTTCCTTGCTATCTAAAAAGCATGATATAAAGGGTGCCGTCCGTGACGACACCCTTTGATTCTTATATGAGATTCACTTGCCCTGCGGTGACGCTAAGGTCGTTGTCATCCGCTGTATAATGTATTCCTGTGTCGATTGACAATGTGATGCAGCTTCATGTTCCGCAAAAGATTATCTGTATACTCAATTGTCATTTTTCAGCAGATACTTATTGCTCACTACCTTCATACTCAATTCAGCGCCGATGTTGCTGCTGAATACAGGCACTGTCGGACGTATCACGATACCTTCTTTTTTACCGCCGTTCGGATAATTACCGTCTGCACGTTCAAGCAAAGCCTCCACACTCGGATACTTCGACGGCAGATCCGTATCTACCTCTTCGATCGGAACGACAGTGAACTCCAGTTCCTTACATATTTCAAGCATTCTGTCAAGTCCGACACGTCTGCCGTTTTCCATGATCGTGAAAACATACCACTCAGGTCTTTTTAGCTTCAGGCGGTTCTGTTGTATGCCGGGCGCGCAGAATTCTCCTTGTACGGTAAACTCTTTCAAGCCTTCTTTTTCAGCGAAAGCCTTGATTTTATCCGCATAACCGCGCTCATTGACCAGCTTATAGAAATCACTGCTGCCGTCGTCCTTATATTCATAGTTATGGCCTGTCACATGAATGCCGTTTTCGTCGATACTGACAGAGTGGGAACTGCCGTCCATTTTGGTACTGATGTAGTATTGCAGTCCAGCAAACTCTTTGAGGAGTTCA
>CAMHUJ010000230.1 GCA_946188175.1 uncultured Ruminococcus sp. | reverse complement strand
AGTCAGATTTCACCCAAACCAATCCAATTTCATTCCTTATCTCAGACAAAGCATTTCTACTCCCGAAGAACGCACCCGCGCAAGTGGGTGCGTTCTTCATTTGTCTGCACAAAATACAAAATCCTGCGGAAAACCGTCCTTATATTCAGCGTCCGGACTTGTTGACATTTTACAGACGCTTGTGCTATAATATAAGATGCCGAAAAAATATATAATCGGCACATTCCGGTTCGGAATGTGAATTGATTTAAGGGGTAACCATAATGTCAAAATCAAAACAAATCACATGCACCTGCGGCGGCACGTTTGACGGCGGTGTATGTACATCCTGCGGTAAAAGACAGCCGCGCTCCGGCGGATACCGCTTCTTCCACACGCTGCTCTGCGTGATCGGCATCCTGATTCTCTGGTTCTGCTTTGCGAATACCGTTTCGCTCCGCAGCTACTGCGGCTCCGGTCTGCTGACAGAGGCGCTTCGCAGCGCAAAGCTCTCCGATGCGGCAATCCCGTTCACCGGAAAGAATCTCGCGGAGTATGTCAAAAGCAATTATGTCACCGATGAAAACGTCCTGACCGAGGATGTCGCGGAAGCGGCGGACGGCATGGGCATTCCGGCATTCCTCGCGGACAAGCTCGACGCACATTTTGCAATGCTGCGCGGCGAATCCGATACACCGGTCCGCATTGATCCGGAGGAGGTCACCGGTCTGCTCGATCAGATCGCCGAATCGCTGCACGAATCCTGCAAGCTCATCATCGAGGACAGCGACCGGCAGCAGATTCAGTCTGTCGCAGAACCCGTGCTCAGCAAATTCAATGCTGTCAGCGACGGACTCGGCTCAACGAAGGCAGGCAGAGCAATCGAACGCTTCGGCGTCAGCATGCTGGCTTATATTCTGGAGCTTGTCCTGCTCGGACTGCTGATCTGGCGCTGGTGCGTCATCCGCAGAAACGGCGGCAGGGACATCGCCGGTGCATTCAAGGGTACGGGCATCGTCATTCTGATTCCGGCGGCACTGAGCCTTCTCTTTGTGCTGATCGGCGGCATCAGAACATTTTTCGTCCGCGACGACGTGATCGGTCTGAACGGCGTCACAAAGGCGATCCGCGGACCGTACTGGTATATTGCGATCACCGGCGTCAGCTTTGCACTGCTCATGATCGAGCTCTGCGGCTTCATCCGTGCGCGGAAGCTCTATCTGGAAACCGCGCCCGCCAAGCCGAAGAAGGAGAAAAAGCAGAATAAGATGCAGGATACTGCCGTCACACCGGTATACAGAGTCCCCTGCGTCAAATGCGGCAAGGAGCTGGAATCCGGCTCGAAATTCTGCAAATACTGCGGCGCAAGTCAGGAGCAGCCCAAGGCGGAGGCTCCGGCAGCACCTGCTGCTTCTCCCGCACCTGCGGCAGCCGGAAAGGTCTGCGTCTGCTGCGGCAAGGAGCTTGCGGCGGATATGAAATTCTGCAAATACTGCGGTACCAATCAGGAAACCGGCGAAAATATCGTGGATGCCGTCCTCAACGGAACGGCAGGCTTCCCCGAAGCACCGGAGGATGATAACACCGCTTCCTGACAGCATCCAATAAAGAGAAAGAGATCATTCAAAGGAGAGAACATGGCACAGCAATCCAAAAAGAAAAAGAGCGGCGGCACAACGGCGGCAGGCATTATTCTGGTGCCGCTGATTCTTGCAGCACTCGGCGGCGGTCTTTATATTGCCGGCAAGGATATCCTGAATAACCGCGGCGGCAAGCCGGATACCGCGCAGAGCACCGCGGAGCAGTCCGTACCGGAGGAAACCGCGCCGCCTGTATCAGCCGAGCCCGCCGAAACCACGACCGAAGCGCTGTCCGGCTTCGCAGATAAGGCGGAACGGACAACCGATACAATTACCGTCAATGACACGACCAAGGTGCTTGCGCGCAATGCCCTGCTGATTGAATGCAGCGGCAACGGCGGCATAGTCCTTGCGGATCACGACGCGGATGCTGAGATCTATCCGGCATCCATGACCAAAATGATGACTTTGCTCACCTTCTCGCGGCTCTGCGATACAGAGGCACTCGATGAGACAATCCTCATGGACGCCGATGTTCTGCGGAAGCAGGAGGAGCAAATGGCATATGTCGCCGGATTTGAAGCCGGAGAGGCTTGCCGAATCCGCGATCTGGTTTACGCAATGATGCTCCCCTCGGGCGCCGATGCAGCCGTCATGCTCGCTACCTATGCGGCGGGCAGCGAGGAGGCATTTGTCGCCGAGATGAACAGTCTCGCCGCGGAAATGGGGCTCGAGCATTCGCATTTTGAAAATGTCACGGGGCTGCATGAGGAAACCCATGTCAGCAGCCTGAACGATATCGCCAGAATCCTGATGACCGCAATCCGCGATCCGTTCTGTGCCGATGCAATGTCCACCTTACAGCATACGACCGCCGCAACTGCCGAGCATCCGAAGGGCATTGATCTTGTCTCGACGACGCTCTCGCGCATGGTCGGCGATGAGCTGGAAAATCTGCCCGATCCGCTGCATGTGATCGGCGGCAAGACCGGCTTTACGAATCCGGCAGGACAGTGCCTTGCAACATGGGCACAGTCCGCATCCGGCAAAACCTATGTCTGCGTTGTCGCGGGCAGCACAACCTTCCAGCCGCTCGATGCGGTCGGAGATACGCTGTCGCTCTATCAGCTGACCGGCATGCCGCTCGGCGAAGTGCAGCGCATTGTTCCGGACGAGGCGGACCTGCCGCTCTATGAACATTATTAAAACAGGGCTGCGATGCACCGCAGCAGCGCTCTGCTGTCTGCTGCTGACCGGCTGCGGCGGATATCATACCGGAAAAATCAAGGGCAATGTATACCGCAATTCTGCGGCAAAATTCAGACTCGAAACACCGGACGGCTTTTCCGTCATTCCGCAAAGCAGCTACGAGCAGCTCGATTCCTACCAGACCGCAAAGCAGCAGGCTGCCGGACGGGATGCTGCGGACGACTTCGTCTGCGAATATGCCGCAAAAGCCGATGATTTCGAGCTGCTGATATGCAGCGAGCCGAATACCAAACAGGATACCGCGGAAGCGTTCCTCATCCGTATCTGCAATAAGCTCCGCAATGAGGAGACCGGCTTTGAGGTGCGCGAGCTCGATCAGTTCAGCCGCGGCAAAGCGAAATTCAAAACCGCGCATATCGCCGCGCACGCACAGCTTCTGCATCATCATCATGACGGTGAGAAAGCGGAAGAAGAAGCACATGCTGCCGCACCGGCAGAATCAGCCGGTGAGGAACCGGATACCACGCAGATACGGCTGTATGTCACCGCAACGGAGGACAGCTTCGTCTATCTGCTGATGACCTATCCGGCAGGCGCAGACGGTGAAACGCATAAACAGATGCTGCTTGACAGCATTCATCAGGCATAAAGGAGGCGTGCGCAATGCGTGCTGAGATCGAAACGGCAAAATCCGCCGGATTCTGCTTCGGTGTAGACCGCGCCGTCAAGCTGGTCTATCAGGCACTGGAAGAGGGCAGACATGTCGCAACGCTCGGTCCGATCGTCCACAACGAAGCCGTTGTCGGCGATCTGAACGCAAAGGGTGCGCGCATCATCAGTGACCCTGCGGAGCTCGAACCGGACGAAACGCTGATCATCCGTGCACACGGCGTCGCAAGATCGGTCTATGAGCAGCTTGAAGCGCAGGGCAATCCCGTGATCGACGCAACATGTCCGTTTGTCGCGCGGATTCATAAAATTGTCGCCGAGCAGACCGCTTCCGGACGGCATGTTTTTATCGCCGGTGATCCCAAACATCCGGAGGTGCAGGGGATCGTCGGACATTGTGAGGGAAATTGTACAGTTTTTCGCGATAAGAACGAGCTGATGTGTTTGATTGATAGAAGTTTGCCGCAAAGGCTTGCAATCGTCGCGCAAACAACGTATAATAAATTATTATGGGGGGACTGTATAGAGCTTTTGCCTTCCGATCACCCCGATCTACAGGTCTTTGACACCATTTGCAGCGCAACCGCTGCGCGGCAGTCGGACGCAGATGCGCTTTCCCGTGCATCCGATCTGATGATTGTCGTCGGCGGCAGACACAGCTCCAATACCGTCAAGCTCTTTGATGTTTGCAGCCGGAACTGTCCGGCATGGCTCATCGAGACCGCGGCGGAGCTGCAATCCCATGCAGATGAAATCCGGCAGAAGGCTGCGGAGATCGCAGCGGCAGCCGGAAACGGTCATATCCTGAAAATCGGCATCACGGCAGGAGCGAGTACGCCAGCCCACATTATTAAGGAGGTTCAAACCAATATGTCTGGAATTTTTGACACCGATACCA
>CAMHUJ010000229.1 GCA_946188175.1 uncultured Ruminococcus sp. | reverse complement strand
GAACTGCTCAATGAACCGTGCCAGAAGCGTCGGCTTCGGCGCCTCGGCGAGCTTGTTTTCACCGTAGGTTTGCAGGCGTGATTTTGCCTCATCAGCGGTCAGACCGTTCGGCGTACTCTTTACTTCTTCCAGTACGGCTTCACAGGTTTCAAGATAGTGCTTCATAAATGTCCCTCTTTTCTAAATAGTACAGCAGTCATGGCAGCAGTATAAAAAAAGACCTCCGCAGCAGCATCAGAATCGGAGTATGCTCCGGCAGATGCTGCTGCGAAAGTCTTGCCATTTCAATTTCGCACGGCATCCGGTTCGGAACCGGACACGGGTATGGCGCGAGAAATCCGGCTGAACGCCGGCGGCTACTCCCTAACGCAGGAATATATATCAGGTGTGGTGCAAAACAATGGAGTATCCGGACCGGTTACGGCGAATACTCCCTGTTGTTTTCCGAATAGACTCAGCCGTTTGCACGCTCGACCTTGCCGGAGCGCAGGCATCTGGAGCAAACATAGATGTGGCAGGGAGAACCCTTCACGATCGCTTTGACGCGCTGGACATTGGGCTTCCATGTACGATTGGTACGACGGTGAGAGTGAGAGACCTTAATACCAAAAGTAACGCCCTTGCCGCAGATTTCGCATTTTGCCATAGCTGGCACCTCCTTTACAGACTTGTCAACACGATATATTGTAACAGAAATCGAAAAAAAAATCAAGTCCTTTTTTCAGTTTTTTTCAAATTTATCAGTTTTCACGAAAACTTGATCTTTTTACCGCCAAAAGACACAAAAATTATAAAACCTGCATTTCCGTGCGGATACTGCCTGCAATATGAGATAAGGATTATTTGTTTCTGCAACGTAATAATATCAAAGGGTACTGTTTCCGAATAATCACCCCGAAAGAAAGGACGGATTACCATGACGAAGAAAACAGCTTTGATCCTCGCGGCGGCCGGCACAGGCTGCATCCTTGCAGTGAGCCTGCTGCTCTGGAATGGTGCCTTCGGCGAATTATAGTGGGGGCTTTACAGTATTGCTTCGCAAACTGTCCCCACACCCCCGCCCAAGGATACTATACCTTGGGAATCTCATTGCAAAATCTGTCAGCCCCAAAAGGGGCTGACAGATTTTGCAGCGGGAGGTCCGGAGGGATAATATCCCTCCGGCAGGGTTTGGGACGGAGTCCCATTATAAATCCATCGGAGATACCGCATAAAAACAGATGCTGCTGCCGCGGCAATGGTGTTCATTTCAGCAGCTCCGCGCGTAAAAAGAGCAGAATCTTCTTTTCTCGGCGGGAAACCTGTACCTGCGTCATACCGAGCTGCGCCGCCGTCTGACTCTGCGTCAGATTCTCATGATAACGCAGATGCAGCAGCCTGCGGTCACGGGCATCCAGCAGTGAAAGCACCTGTTCAAGCGCCAGATGCTCCTGAATCCGGTTCTCCGGCGACGGAACAGGGATATCCGCACAGACCTCGCCGTCATCGGTTCCGGCGGTCAGCGATGCGACCGGCTGCGCAGCACAGAGCGCTTCCGCAGCTTCCGATTCGGAGATGCCGAGTGCATCCGCAATCTGCCGGACAGTCGGTTCCGAGCCGTTTTGCTGCCGCAGCTGCTCCGCGGTACGGCTCGCACGCATTCCGAGCTCCTGCAGGCGCCGTCCGACATGGATACTGCCGCCCTCGCGGAATAACCGCCGGATCTCGCCCAGGATCACCGGCACCGCATAGGTCGAAAAGCAGACGCCGCGTTCCGGATCAAACGCATTCGCCGCCTTGACAAGCCCCAGACAGCCCGCCGAATACAGCTCCTCATATTCAATGCCGCGCTCCCGAAACCGGTTTGCACAGAGATGCACCAGTCCCAGATGCGCCTCAGCCGCGACCGCCGGTTTCCTGCTCTGTTCCATGCTGCATCTTCTTTCTCATGATAACAGTCGTACCGTATCCTATGCGGCTCCTGACAGTCAGCTGATCGGTAAAGCTCTGCATAACCGTAAAGCCGAGACCGGCACGCTCCTCGGCAGGCGCACTCGAATACAGTGGCGTCATTGCCTGTGCAATATCCGCGATGCCGCAGCCGCGGTCGGAGATACGAATATAGATCACACTCTCCGGCAGCAGCCGCACGGTCACGGCGATCAGCCCCGCCGCCCTGCCGCGGTAGGCATGGACGATGCTGTTCGTCACCGCCTCCGAGACCGCCGTCCGCAGATCTGCAAGGTCCTCGACGGTCGGATCGAGCTGCGCGGCAAATGCACAGATCATCGTCCGCGCGAAGCTCTCATTCTCCGAACGCGCCGGAAATGTACATTTCAGTTCATTGAGCGTATGCATGTTCGGTTTCCGTTCCTTTCTGTTCAGGCTCTGTCTGCGGAAGCTCCGGTATCTCCGTGATTTCCGGAATCTCCGGCACGGGGATCGCAGGCTTTTTCGGCTCCGGCTTTTTGCGCTCCTTTCTGACACTGCTGCGGATCACGGCAAGCCTGTCCGCACCGGATATGCGCAGTACCTTCCGGATATGCGGCGGCGGATTATGAATCTCGAGCGTACCGCCGTATTCCGAGAGCAGCCGCGAACGCCCCATAATCAGCCCGATGCCGGAGCTGTCCATAAAGCTCACCTTCTGAAAATCCAGCACGACAACCGGCGGATACTGCTCCCGCACGGCAAAATCAATCGCCTCCCGAATCTCCTTTGCGCGGTGATGATCAAGCTCGCCGCTCAAAAATGCAGTCAGCTTCTGCGGCTCCTGTTTCAGTTCAACCATAGCAAATCTCCCTTTCAAATGAAGTAACAGCATTATTTTACAGCATACGCTGCGCGAAACAGGTCGAACCGGAAGAAGGATGCCGCAAAATATTCCGCCGCTTGACGAAACCGCCCTTTTCGTGGTACAATAAGAACAGTTTACTGCGCAACAGACTGATTCAAGAAAGGAAACTTCTTTATGAAACTGATGATCGTAGACGGAAACAGCATCCTGAACCGTGCCTATTACGGTGTCAAGCCGCTGTCCAATCACAAGGGCGTTTATACAAACGCGATCTACGGCTTTTTCAATATTCTGCTGAAAGCAATCGACGATACCGGCGCAGAAAGCGTCGCAATCGCATTTGACCGCAAGGAAAAGACCTTCCGGCACAAGGCTGTCGCAAGCTATAAGGCGAACCGCAAGGGCATGCCGGAGGAGCTTGCCATGCAGCTTCCGCTGACGCAGCAGATTCTCGAAGCCATGGGCTATCCGGTCGTGACCTGCGCGGGCTGGGAGGCGGACGATATCCTCGGTACGGTTTCCGCGGCACTCTCCGCTGCCGGTGAGGACTGCATCCTGCTGACCGGTGACCGCGACAATCTCCAGCTCATCAACGAGCATGTTTCCGTGCGCCTTGCGACCAATAAGGAGCCGATTCTCTATGATACCGCACGCTTTGAAGCGGATTACGGCTTTCCGCCGAAGGGGCTGATCGACCTGAAAGCGCTCATGGGCGATCCCTCGGATAATATCAAGGGTGTCGCGGGCATCGGCGAGAAAACCGCAATGACGCTGATTCAGGAATACGGCACAATCGAAGCGCTTTATGAAGCGCTGCCGGACGCTGCCGGAATCAAGCCTGCCGCCAAGAAAAAGCTGGAAGAAGGCATCGAGGATGCAAAGCAGAGCAAATGGCTCGCAACAATCGTCACCGATGCGCCCGTCCCGACGGACAGCGCAGCCTATGCACGCAAGCCGCAGGATACCGCTGCACTCTCCGCACTGCTGACCGAGCTTGAGCTCTATAAGCTCATGGAACGGCTGCATATTCAGCCCTCTGCCGCCGCGGAGGCAAAAGCAGATGCACCGCAGGCAGAAGTCATCCCCGCAGAGAAAGTCACCTTCACGCCGGAGCTGCTCGATACACTTTGCAGCCGCACGGCGCCCGTCGATTTTCTGTACCGCGATGCGGTGCTGTATCTTGCGTGGGAGCATTCGGTTTCCTGCGTCACGGATCCGAAACAAATCTTCCGCTTTCTGACATCGGACTGCCCGAAGCGCACCTTCGATGCAAAGCCCGTCTACCGAATGCTCATGGAGCAGCATGAAACCATTCACAATCTCGTGCTGGATGATGTGATATGCGCATATCTGCTGAATCCTTCGACCTCGGAATATCTGATCGAACGGCTCTGCGCGGAAAATGCGCTCCCCTATCAGACCGATCTCGAAGCCTTTGCCGATATTGCTGCACTGCCTGCACTGTCGCAGTATCTTGAACAGCAGGTCACGGAGCAGGGCATGGAACAGCTGCTCCGCGGGATTGAGCTGCCGCTGGTCGAGGTGCTTGCGGATATGGAGCATACCGGTGTCC
>CAMHUJ010000228.1 GCA_946188175.1 uncultured Ruminococcus sp. | reverse complement strand
AAGGCGTAGTGTGTACACACTATGCAACTTGTTAGGGGACACCCCTAATACCCTTAAAGGCAATTTTGGCAAGAAAGGACGATTCACTATGGAGAAAAAAAGGAATCGGAAAGTGGGAATTCATATTTTTCTATCTGACCGTGAAGCGGAGATTTTGGAACAGAAAATCGCAAAACTTGGAATAACCAAGTCTGAGTATTTTCGGAATTGTATCCTCTACGGTTTTCCTGGTCGAAAGACTAATTTTACTGATGCGGAAGCAGAACGGATTGCTTATGAGATGAATCGGATTGGAAATAATGTGAATCAGATCGCAAGGTATGTGAATAAGGAACACGAGACATCCCAATCAGAGATCGAAGAGGTCAAAAAGCTGATCTGGAATCTGAACGATGTTATCATGAAGCTGGTGCTTGAATAATGGTTGTATCTGAAATACATGTTGCGCGTACTACGGTTAATCGTATAATTGCATATCTTATGAAAGATAAGACGGAATTGGTTTCCGTTCATACAAACACTGATAATATTCGCATTCACTTTGCTGTCTGTGCTTGAAATATACAAGGTCAGAAGTGGTATTATTTCGTTATCGTTTGTCCGATCAGATTTTTTCCGTACTCTCTGGAGAAGCGAGTCTGAATATAACACATGATTTATTGTAAGACCTGCGTTTCTTCGGTTGGCGGCGGAGAGCCGCCCCGAATGAACTGAACAATGCATTGTGTCGCAAACAATGTCAAAGAAAGGCGACGCGAAATGGATGCGGGCACTGCCCGTCTGCCCGCATAAACGGCAAAGGCACGGCGTAAAAGCCGTGCCCTTGTCGTTTTGTAAGGAAATGAGATGTTAGAAGTAGGCAAATCAGATTGGTTCGATCAGGCTTTCTCCGGCATTTCCTCGCTCTGGAGTGCATCGTAGTTCACAGAACCCGTGCGGACCTTGATAACCTTCTCGACCGGATAAATGAAGATCTTTCCGTCGCCGACCTGACCCGTATACAGCACCTCGCGCGCTGTCTTGACAACGGTATCAACCGGCACCTTGCAGACAACAATCTCTGCCTTGATCTTCGGATGCAGCGTCGCGCTCATCTTCGCGCCGCGGTAATAGCTGTTAGACTTCTGGATGCCGCAGCCCATAACATTCGTGACGGTTACGCCGGTAATGCCGATGCGTTCCATTGCGTGAATGAAGTGGTGCAGCTTCTCCTGATTGAAGACGACCGCGATCTTGGTCATCTTCGGAGCCTTGACATCGTTCGGGATATTGTTCTCGACCGGAACTGCCTCCGCAGCAGAAACCGCTGCCGGAGCCTTTTCGACGCTCTTTGCGTCACCCTTGACATAGCCTGCGATTGCAGCCTCGCTCATGGCAGGCATAAAGTCTGCATAGGAGCTGACCAGACCGTGCTCCGTTGCGTCCATACCGAGGATTTCCTCCTGCTCGGAAGCACGCAGACCGAGCGTCTTCTTGATCACGAAAAATACGATTGTCATTGTGACTGCTGCCCATGCAGCGACCGATGCGAAGCCGAGGAGCTGCTTGCCGAGCAGATCAAATCCGCCGCCGTAGAACAGACCGTTCATCGTATCGTTTGCAGGGGCGGTTGTCGTTGCAAAGAGACCGACCGCAATCGTACCCCAGATGCCGTTCATCATATGAACTGCGACCGCACCGACCGGATCGTCGATGTGCAGCACATAGTCGAGCAGCCAGACGCCGAAGCAGACGAGCAGACCGGAAATAATACCGACGATGCTAGCGCCTGCAACGTCCATGACGTCGCAGCCTGCGGTGATGCCGACCAGACCAGCCAGCGATGCGTTCAGGCACATCGAAACATCAGGCTTGCCGTACTTGATCCATGTGAAGATCATGCAGGTGACAGTTGCGATTGCCGGAGCGACTGTCGTGGTAACGAAGACGGATGCGAGCTGACCTGTGCTCGTACATGCCGCACCGTTGAAGCCGTACCAGCCGAACCAGAGGATGAAGCAGCCCAGTGCGCCGAGTGTCAGGTTATGACCGGGGATCGCATTCGGCTGAATGCTGCCGTCAGCCTTCTTGCTGAACTTGCCGATACGCGGTCCGAGGATCTTTGCGCCGACCAGCGCGGCGATACCGCCGACCATGTGGATCGCGCAGGAGCCTGCGAAATCGTGGAAGCCGAGCTGTGCGAGCCAGCCGCCGCCCCAGATCCAGTGCGCTTCAATCGGATAAACCAGCGCGCTGATGACGCCGGAGTATACGCAGTAGGAAAGGAACTTGGTACGCTCTGCCATTGCGCCGGAAACGATTGTTGCGGCGGTTGCGCAGAACACAAGGTTGAATACGAAATTCGACCAGTCAAAGTTTTCGTATGCGGTAAATACGTCAAATCCGGGCTTGCCGATCAGTCCGCAGACATCCTCGCCGAGGAACAGTCCGAAGCCGATCAGCACGAACATCGGGGTGCCGATACAGAAATCCATGAGGTTTTTCATGATGATGTTCGCGGCGTTCTTTGCACGGGTAAAGCCTGTTTCCACCATTGCAAAGCCCGCCTGCATGAAGAATACCAGTGCTGCGCCGATCAGAAACCAGATCGCAAACACTTCGCTGTCCACAGCCTGCAAAATTTCATTTTGCATATGAATCTCTCCTTTTGATTGAAACGAAAAAGGGTGCATGTGCTGTGTTTTCCAGCATCATGCACCCCATTGTGCGTTTCCTTGATATTTGCAATGCGCTTTGCAAAACAGAAAAGGCTGCGGAGAGTTTCTTTTTCTCCGCAGCCCCTTTGCTGTTCTGTATGTAGTATAGCACATTGTGAAAGATTTGTCAAGTCTTTTTCTGCATTTCGGAATGCAGTATAAATATTTTTGCTCTGATCAGACAATTTTCGTCAATCAGATCATTTGTCGTCAAACTCGCTGACGAGAGAGGAGACAGTCTGCTTTGCGTCGCCGTAAATCATGATCGTATTGTCATTCGTAAACAGCGGATTTTCGACGCCGGAGAAGCCTGCGCCCTTGCCGCGCTTCAATACGAATACCGTGCGTGCCTCATAGGCATTGATGATCGGCATACCGTAGAGCGGCGAGGATTCGTCGGTCTGTGCGGCGGGGTTGACAACGTCGTTTGCACCGATGACGATTGCGACATCGGTATTCGGCATTTGCGGATTCATTTCGTCCGCGGTTTTGAGCTGTTCATAGGGGACATTTGCCTCTGCGAGCAGCACGTTCATATGACCGGGCATACGTCCTGCGACCGGATGAATCGCAAAGCTGACCTCTGCGCCGTTTTCCTCGAGCTTATCGCAGAGCTCCTTGACCGCGTGCTGCGCCTGTGCGACCGCCATGCCGTAGCCAGGGATAAATACAACAGAGGAAGCCGCTTCGAGAATCAGGTATGCATCCTCGACGGACATCGACTTCGGCTCCTTGCCGCTGCCTGCCGCAGACTTCGATTTCGATGCGCCGAAGCTGCTGAACAGCAGTGCATAGAGCGTGCGGTTCATTGCCTTGCACATGATCAGCGTCAGGATCAGACCGGATGTACCGACCAGACAGCCGGAGACAACCAGCACGGAGTTATTGAGCGCGAGACCTGCAAATGCTGCCGCCAGACCGGAAAACGCATTCAGCAGGGAGATAATGACCGGCATATCGCCGCCGCCGATCGTGACGACCATGGTAAAGCCGAGGATCAGATAGGCAGCCGTCACGGCGATGATGCCGATGAAGCCGAGCTGCGTATTGCTGCCGCTGAATGCATACAGACATACACCGGCAAGACCGGCAATCGCAAGCACTGCATTGAGCGCATTTTTCGCCGGAATCGTCACGGATTTCTTGAACATTTTGCCGGAGAGCTTGCCCCACGCGACCACAGAGCCTGTGAACGCGATCGCGCCGATCGCAACGGTCAGACCGAGCGTCACGCCCTCAAAGGGAACAGCGTCCGCATTGTCATTTCTTGCATTTGCATACTGCGCGAGCGCGACCAACAGCGAGGACAGACCGCCGAAGCCGTTGAACAGTGCAACAAGCTGCGGCATGCCGGTCATTTCGACCTTCTTTGCCCAGACAGCTCCGATTATACTGCCGAGGTATCTCTCCGTGAGGAGATCGCCCTGGCCGGGGCTCATTGCGCCGGCATCCATCACCTGCTTCTCAAACAGCACCGTGACCACGGCGATCAGCATGCCGACCGCCGAGAGCGCATTGCCCTTCCGGGCGGTATCCGCCTTGCCCAGCAGCTTGATGCCGCGGATGAACAGCACCGCCGACACCATATAAAGGACGGTAATCAAAACATCTCTCACTTTTTGTGATCCTCCTTCTTCTTGAACATGCCGAGCATTCTGTCCGTGAC
>CAMHUJ010000227.1 GCA_946188175.1 uncultured Ruminococcus sp. | reverse complement strand
TCGGTCTCCAGCGAATTTGTCTCGGATAATACGCTCAATGTCTATATGAAACGGCTGCGCGAGAAGATCGAGGATGACCCGCAGAATCCGAAAATCATCAAAACTGTCCGCGGTATGGGTTATAAGGTCGTATCACAATGAAAGATTATAAGGATATCGAAACCGTACTTTATTTCGTGCTTCTGCTGTTTGCCGCAGCGGTCTGCTGGCTCTTGCATCCGGTCGCAGCGGTAATTGTGCTGTGTACAGGACTGATTGCCTTATTTCTCCGCATATATTTCGATGATCTGCGCAAGCGGCAGATCAGCAGGCTTTGCGATGAAATCAGCAGCATTCTACACGGTGCAGAGCAGGTTACATTTGATTCCTACAGCGAAGGTGAGCTGAGCATTCTTGCTGCTGAAATCGGGAAAATGACCGCCAGACTGCGCGAACAGAATGCCGCGCTACGGCAGGAACGCAGTTTTATGCAGGAATCGCTCGAGGATATTTCGCATCAGCTCCGGACACCGCTGACATCCGTGATTCTGCTGGTTGATCTGATGCGCAAGCCGAATCTGACAAAAGCACAGCAATATGAAAATTTGCAGGAGCTGCAATCCATGCTCTCGCGGATGCAGTGGCTGATCGAAACCCTGCTCGGACTTTCGCGTCTGGACGCAGGCTCTGTCACATTCCAGAAATCGGAATTCTCCTGCCGCACACTGATCGCAGATGCACTGGAGCCGATTTCAATCGCACTGGAGCTGAAAAATATTGAAGTCAGGCTTGAGATCGGCGAAGAAGACAAAATCACCGGTGATCTGCCCTACTGTACCGAAGCATGCTGTAATCTGCTCAAAAACTGCATGGAGCATACGCCGGAAGGCGGCACAATCACGATTGCATCTGAGACAAATGCAATTTACACCGGAATTCTGATTACCGATTCCGGTTCCGGCATCTCCGAAGACGATCTGCCGCATGTATTTGAGCGCTTCTACCGCGGTACGCCCTTCTCAAAAACCGGATACGGCATCGGGCTTTCCTTTGCAAGGCGCATCATCACATCACAGGGCGGCAGCATTCAGGTCCGGAATGTTGCGCCGCACGGTGCACAATTCGACATCCGTTTCTATCATTCGGTCGTATAGGCAAGCTGTGAAGCTGTACACAGCTTGCTTTTTTACGCTTCAGAAGTTTGACAATTGTCAGCAATCATGGTATAATATAATGATAACCTAAAACGAAAGGCGGATTTCCGCATGGCAATTAAATTTGCACCCCCTGCCCTCTCTGACCGGCCGGCTGTCTGTGAAGCGGCAGCGTATTCCGAGGCTGCCGAAAACGATGCTTCTTTTGTCAATCTCTACCTGCTTCGGAAAAAATACGGCATTGAGATCGCATTCGCAGAAAAAACGCTTCTGCGCCGATATTCAGACGGTTTTCGCGCCGGTACATACGGTTTTCCGCTTGGCGAAGGCGATCTGCATACGGCGGTCAGACTGCTGCATACAGATGCAGCCGGACACAATCTGCCGCTGCGGTTTTCAATGCTGACCAAAGCGCAGTGTGAGCTTCTCGCAGCATCATTTCCAAGCTGCTTTTCCTTTACACATGCGGAAAACTATACGGAATATCTGTATCTGCGTGAGAATCTCGCAGAACTGCGCGGCACCCGTTATCACGGAAAGCGGAACCATATTTCGCAGTTCTGGCGTGCTTATCCGGAAGCTTATATTCAACCGCTGATTCCGGAGAATGCCGCATTTGCACTGGAAATCGCAGATCAATGGCTCGCCGGACGTTCCGATCCGGAAGCACCGTCGCTTCTGTACGAAAGAAGCTGCATTGCAGAAGCCTGCGAAAACATGGAAACGCTCGGGCTTTCCGGTCTGCTGCTATATGCGGATGACCGGCCGGTCGGCATGACAATGGTATCAGAAATCTCATCCGGCATCTTTGATATTCACTATGAAAAAGTCATACCGGATTATCCGCATGCATGGAGCGTGGTTGCGAATGAAATGGCGAAATGCCTGACAAATGCACGGTATCTCAACCGTGAAGAAGACCTCGGCGAAAACGGTATGCGCACATCCAAGCAATCCTACCGTCCGGATCTTCTCAACGAAAAATTCATCGCTGAATGGCACGGAAAGGAGTCCGATTTATGCTGAGCGATATTCTTTCCCCCGAGACCTGCGCAAAATGCAGAAACTGCTGCATATTTGAAAAGCAAAGCGCATGGGAGCTCCCGACATTTTCTGTCGGTGCAGCTGCAAGACTCGCGGATCATCCGGATTATCCGATGCGCGAGGAAAACGGCAGATACCGCATTACACTGCCCTATGATGAAACCGGTGCGGCACAGCCCTGTCCGTTTCTCGATCCGGATTCCGGCTGCACGCTGTCTGCATCGGAAAAGCCGTTTGCATGTTCGATCTGGCCTGTCCGTGTCATGCGTGATACAGACGGCTTACTCCGGCTTGCACTCTATCGCGGATGTCCCGGCATTCCGGCAGAATCCCATGATGCGCTGGATAAGCTGCTGGAAAACGGTCTGCGTGAACGCATCATGGAGGAAACGAAAACTGACCCTTCTCTGATTCTGCCGTATCATCCAAATTATCAGTTTCTGTGAGGTGTTTCTATGACAAATTTACCGCATCCGGAAGCAGTATTCCGGTATTTTGCCGAGCTCGCAGCAATTCCGCACGGGTCCGGTTATACTGAAGGCATCCGGCAATGGGCGCTTGATACTGCAAAACGGCTCAAAGTCGAAGCATATGCGGATGCTGCCGGAAATGTCATCACCAGATCATCCACTCGGACGGATGGATTGCCGGAAATGTCATCATCCGCAGGCCTGCATCAAATGGATATGAAGATCATCTGCGCGTCATATTGCAGGGACATATGGACATGGTCTGTGCAAAGCTGCCGGACTGTCCGAAGAATATGGAAACAGAGGGGCTTGATCTGATCTGGGGCGACGAGTTTCTCACCGCTGACGGCACAACGCTCGGCGGCGACGACGGCATTGCAATCGCCTATGCATTTGCAATTCTGGAATCTGATTCGATCCTGCATCCGCCGCTGACTGCTGTGTTTACCGTTGATGAGGAAACCGGCATGGACGGTGCAACTGCACTCAGTCCCGAAGCGCTTGACGGCACCTATCTCATCAATATTGATTCGGAGGAGGAAGGAATCTTCACGGTCGGATGCGCAGGCGGCGTCCGTGTGCATATGCAGTATCCGGTCAGAACTGACACTGCAAGCGGAACTGCTCTGCGAATTGAAATCTCCGGACTGACAGGCGGTCATTCCGGTGCAGAGATTCATAAGCCGCTGCTCAACGCAAATGTCGTCATGACGAAGCTGCTCTCTGCAATACAAGTGCCGGTTCGTCTCGCTGCATGGGCGGGCGGTGTCCGCGACAATGTCATTCCGACGGAATGCAGTGTCACACTGTTCTGCAATGAACAGGATGCAGCAGCAGTACAAAATGCTGCCTCAAATCAACAGAAACAAATCGCCGCCGAATATCCGCATGAAACAAAATTCTGCGTAACATGCGAAATCGAAGATGCATCCGTTCAAACTGCGCTGACCGCTGAATCGACACTCGCCCTGCTGCATGAAATCCAGCTTCTGCCGAACGGCGTACAGAAAATGAATGATACGCTCGGGATGCCGGAAACTTCGCTCAATCTCGGCATTTTCTCACTGAAGGAAAACGCAATGCATATTGATGCACTCCTGCGCAGCGGCATCAATGCGGAAAAGCAGGCACTCGCCGACAAGCTGCACAGTCTTGTAAAGGCAGCAGGCGGTACTTCTTCGGAATCGGGCAGTTATCCTGCATGGGAGTATATCCCTGATACCGATCTGGAACATACTGCAGCTGCCGTATTTGAAAAGCAGTACGGGAAGCCGCCTGTCATTCAGACGATTCATGCCGGACTGGAATGCGGCATTCTCAGCGCAAAAGCGCCGCAGCTGCAATGCATCTCAATCGGACCCGATCTGCTCGATATCCATACGCCGCGGGAACGTCTGTCGATTGCTTCTGCTGCGCGTACATGGCAATTTTTGCTTGCACTGCTGAAATCACTCTGAATGACGGAGGAAATAATATGCGATTTCTGCACTTAGCCGATCTGCACCTCGGAAAGGTGCTGCATAAGCAGAATCTTCTGACAGATCAGAGATATATTCTTGATCAGATTCTGCAAATTGCCAACGAACAGCATGTTGATGCCGTTCTCATTGCCGGAGACGTCTACCAGCGGAATACACCCTCTGCCGAAGCAATGAGCGTATTCAGCAGCTTTGTCACTTCGCTTGCAGAACGGCATCTGCCCTGCATGATCATCAGCGGAAACCATG
>CAMHUJ010000226.1 GCA_946188175.1 uncultured Ruminococcus sp. | reverse complement strand
AGGCACTTAGCGAAGAAGAAATCAATGCATTCTTCACGGCGCTTTATGCCGACAGCAAGCACTATATGTATCAGGTGCTGTTCAGCCTGATGCTTGCCACAGGATGCCGTATCGGTGAGATTTGTGCATTGACATGGGACAACATCGACTTTGAGAGCAACCGCATTCATATCTGCCGCCACTTTGTCAGCGGTAAAACCGGCTCGCAGATTATAGACGGCTGCAAGACGAATGCCGGCGACCGGTGGCTCACAATGGACGAGGGTATCATGGAAATGCTCAAAGAGTTCCGTTCCTACTATCTCAAAAAGGCAGAAAGCTACGGCAGTAAGTGGAATAACGGGGAAAATGCCGTATTCTACGCTGAAAAGCGGTACGGCGGCTGTATCAATCCGGATACTGTGCGGGCGTTTCTGAACAGTTTTACCAAGACGCACGGGCTGCAAAAAATTCATCCCCATATGTTCCGGCACACATCGGTCAGCCTTCAGCTTCAGGCAGGGATCAGCATTGCTGACGCAGCTAAGAGAGCAGGTCATGCACGTCCTGATGTAACCCTGAGGATTTACTCTCACGCGTTGAAAAAGAATGATCTGCACTGCTGCGAGGCAGTCACGAAAGTCATGCCGAAAATGCCGAAGCGTAAAGCTGACTGACAGAATAAATAAAGCTGCGATAATTCTATCTTCCTGCATCGTTCAGGAACATCAAAGTTGACCGGTTGTTGACCAAATCAGCAGAGCTGACCGATGAAAATGCCCGAAAACATCGCAATTTCGCGCCGAGGGTTGAAAAATCCAGCTTAATATGCTATAATAGGAGTATCCTAAAGAAAACAGAGGCGAATCACATGCATCCGATTGCTCATTTCCGCACGATTACCCAGCACCGTCACATGGTCATGCTGCACTGCATCAAGGCAGGCATCCCGATTCAGGGGCTGCTGCACGATCTGTCCAAATATACGCCGTCGGAGTTTATTCCCGGAGCATTGTTCTATCAGGGCACGCGCAGCCCGAATGAGGAGGAGCGTGAACGGAAGGGCTATTCCTCCGCATGGCTGCACCATAAGGGACGCAATAAGCATCATTTTGAATACTGGAATGACGTCAATCCGGAATCGAAGGTCTATGAGCCGGTCGAGATGCCGACGCGCTATCTGATTGAGATGTTCTGCGACCGTGTCGCTGCGAGCAAAATCTATCGCGGCAAGGATTACCGCGACAGCGATCCGCTCGATTATTTCCTCATGGGGATGAAGCGCGGCAGACCGATGCATAAAAACACCGCGAAAAAGCTGCATTTCCTTCTGAAAATGCTCGCGGAAAAGGGCGAGGATAAAACCTTTGCGTATATCCGGCATATGAAAAAATAACAGGCGCACAGCGTACCGGTTTGAAACACAGATGACCGGTATGCTGTTTTTCGTATATACTTGACAAAGACGCGCGAATGATTTATAATAAAAATGGTGAAGTTTCGTCTGCGGTGCAGAGCCGCAGCAGATCAGATATGAGAAAGATGAGGGGGACAGCTATGAAACCGGAGAAGCTATTATCATTTCTCACAGCTGCCGTGATTTCGGTCACATGCAGCATGCAGAATATCCTGATGCCGGTCTCTGCTGCGCAGTCCGATGCCGGAATTGCGGGCTTTGTCACCGCAGAGGGCAGCGGTCAGATCGGCGCGATGCTGGCAGCGCGGGTCAATCAGGAGACGGCGCAGCTGCAATATGCAGAGGGCTGCAATATTTTCTCGGTGCGTGTCGCGGGTGTGGATGCGCTGATTCATTTCCAGACCGATCAGGACTGCCGGATCGTCGTCGGCGTGTATTCGGACAACGGCTCGCAGATGTACGGCTCCGCGATTGCAGAGGTCAATGCCAATCAGACAGAAGCTGCCGTGCATTTCAATTTCATACTGCCGGAGAGCTTTATCGTCAAAGCCTATATGGTCGGGCAGCAGAATACGCTGCTCTCAGAGGAATATGTCAATCAGAATTATACCGAGGAAATCCGGATGCTGCGCAGCGCAACGGTCAGCAGCTTTCCGCAGCGGCATGTCCTGAATCTCGACGATCAGCCGGATACCAATTTCCTCGTATACAATAAAACGGTGACTGTCCTGACTCAGACCGAAACTCAGAATATCCTCAGCGATGCCGAAGCGGATGACGGACGCTATTATATCCGGAATCTGAGCAGCGGCATTGTCAGGGATGATCTGGTTTCCATTGAGGACGGCAGCGGCAGTGCCGTGATTTTCCGTGTGCAGTCGGTTGAGACGGCGGACGGCATCACGACCGTGACCGCCGACCCCGATCTGGACGTCACAGAGGCGTTTGATTATATCAAGATCGAATATCAGCCGCACCGTGTGTCAGGCGATTTCCGCTCGCAGGATGCCGACGCGGAGCCGCTGCCTGCCGCACAGCTTCCGCGCGTATCTGCGCAGGCGGAGCCGGACAGTGCGGACGGGGAGCTGTGGTCGTTTTCTGCATCGCGGCAGCTCGAATCGGCAATCCGTGAGGGGCTTGTATCCGTGCCGGGCATGGACAGCAGCGATGCGGAGGATGTGAAGTTTTCTTCGACGGTCAGTGCGGCATTCAATTTCGGCTTTCTGAAAACGCCGCATCATGACAGCTCGTATTTTTATCTTGATCTGGATTATGCGCTGATGCTGGCGATCAACGGCAGAGGCGAAATGTATCTGCCGCTGCTGACAGGCATGATGATTCCGGATATTGCCGGACTGCGCCTCAATTTCGGTCTGTTTCTGAAAATGAAGCTGGACGGAACGGCATCCGGTTCAATGCAGCTCAGCACAACGCTCGATGAGACCGGCTTCTATCCGCATACAAATTATGATATACAGGTCAACGGCAATTTCAGCGTCAGCGTCATTGCGCGCACGAGCCTGAATATGCCGGCAGGCATCAAGGGCAGCACGGAGCTCTCGCTCGGGCTTGCGGCAACGCTGAATCCCACCGAGCCGCATCCGGTCTGCACCGACTGTTATGCGGGTGATATTTCGCTCGAATGCAGCGCACAGACCGGCTTCATATTCCGGACGCCGGATAAGCCTGTCCGCACCGTATCCAATTATGTTGCGCCGCCGCAAAAGCTCACGGATATTTATTATTCCGAGGCAATGGACGGATTTCACTTCGGCGTCTGCCCGAACCGTTCTGCGTTGCAGACACCGCTGCCGGCGACATCCGATAAGGGGGAGAACAGCTGGACGCTCAATCCGGCTGTGCCCGGGGATTCTGAGCAGGAGAATGATGTATCCGAGCCGGACGACGGTCTGACGGCGGAGCAGCGCGCACTGCTTGTGTTTACCGATGCACCGGCAGGCGGCGCAGCGGTCAGCGTGAATCCGGATTGGGTTGAGGAGATCGAAACCATTGAGATTCCGGCGGTATACGGCGGCAAGCCGGTTACGATGATCGGCACGGGCAAATATGCAGAAGCCGATGAGACTGCCGTGACATGGAGCGCAGAGGGCAGAACCGCCGACGCAGGCTTTGAGGGCTGCAAGCGGCTGCGGCGCATTACGCTGCCGGAGAGCATCGCGGAGATCGGAGCCTATGCCTTTGCCGGATGCGAAAATCTCACGGAGATCAATCTGCCGGATTCGGTTATCCGTATCGGGGCGCGTGCGTTCTCCGGCTGTACGAGGATGCAGCTTGCGCAGCTTCCTGCTGATCTTCGTTCGGTCGGGGACTATGCTTTCGCAGACTGTGTCAGCGCACTGGAATCGCCGGTCTTTCCGCCCGTGCTGAATGACATCGGCACCGGCGCGTTTGCAGGCTGTACGGCAATCCGTCAGATCACGCTTGCGCTGCGTACCGTACCGGCGCACTGCTTTGAAGGCTGTACCGCACTGGAAAGCGTCCGGCTGGAAGCGCCCCTGCGCAGCATCCGGACAGCGGCATTCCGCGGCTGTACCAGTCTCAGCGAGGTCAGTCTGCCGTCTACGCTGCATACAATCGGGCAGCAGGCATTTGAAAATGACACCGCACTGACAGTGTTCCGGCTGCCGGAAAAGCTCCGGACGCTCGGTGCATCCGCGCTGGCAGACGTTCCGCTGAAAAATATCAGCATACCGGCGCAGCTGACGAAGATTCCGGACGGCGTCTTTGCGCGGAACCCCGTGATGCGTGAGATCATACTGCCGGAGACCGTCAGAGAGATCGAGCTCGGTGCGTTTGCAGATACCCCGAAGCTCATGGATATCATCGTAGAGAATCCTGACGCGGTGCTGACGCTGTCCGATCCGGCGGTACTCGGCGGCAAGTGCATTCACGGCTGGCTCGGCAGCACGGCGCAGCAATTTGCCGAAGGCGTGCAGTGCGGTTTTGAGCCGCAGGGGAGAATACGGATGGCGCGTTGGTTGACGG
>CAMHUJ010000225.1 GCA_946188175.1 uncultured Ruminococcus sp. | reverse complement strand
CTTGCTGCCGGTTCATCCGGAAACGCCGCAATAACCCGCTGTCCCATTTGAATCAGCAGCTCATCGCCGCCCTCATAGCCGAAACGGTCATTGAAGGTATGGAAGTTCAGGATATCAAAGACCAGATAGACCGGCGTCTTGTTTTCCGCCATGTATTTTGCGGCATACTGCTTTGCATCCGCATCGAACTTCCGCATATTCGGAATGCCGGTCAGCTCATCGGTCTGCGATTTCTGATCGAGCCGGTAGGATTTTGTCGCGTCACTGTACCGCTGGATAAAGACTGCGATTTCCAGTATGACAATGACGATGAGAAACGTAAAATAGTTGAGCAGATCGGCGGAATTCATCCGGAGCGGATTGCCCTCGATGTCAAACGAATAATGATTGAGGATCCAGACAAATCCCGCGCCGTAAAGCAGCGTCAGCAGCAGCGAGGAGAACGGACGCCAGACGCAGATAACCGTCACGAACATCATGATCGTCAAAAAGCAGATGATCATTCTGCCGCGCGAAAAATCGCTGACCGAGGTTTTGATGCCGAACACCATGGAAAGTGCAAAATACAGAAATGTCACGAGCTTGCTGTATTTTCCGAGGCTTGTGAGCTGCTTCCGCAGATACATCAGACAGTAGAAAAACAGAACCGCGGAGCCTGCGAGCAGGAACCAGAAGCCGGATGTATACGAAAAGAACGATGCAGCGTCCTGTATTTTCCCTTCGACGATCACATGCTTGACGAAATGCCGGAGAATCATGCCGATCTCGACCATACCGACAACCGCGGAAAGGAACATGGCACTGCGCACATCGGCTTCCCGCAGACGGTTTTCGATATAGGGCGGATATCGTTTGAACCCGAAGAAGAACCGGATCAGGTCTTTCAGACCGCGCTTCTTCGGCGGAGAGTTGCCGTGCTTCATTGCGATTCAGCTCCTTTCTGCCGCAGATACTAAATTTCCTGATATATTTTTATTATATCATAATATTGCCGAAAATGCAAGAAGAACATACTAAGTTAGAAATGAGAAATTGCGGTGCGGCTGCGCCGCGATTTGAAAATAGTGAAGCGTGAAAAAAACGGCGGTGTCCGCTTCGCGGATGATTTGAAATAGTATGAAAAAGAAAAAGCCTCACCGCTGTCGGGTGAGGCTGCTGCGTATTCAGTTGAGCGCGGAGAAATCGTCAAGGCTGTATTTCGCACCGACAGCCTTCCATTTCTTCCCGTTGAAGAGCTTGAGCTTCTCTGCAAAGACGGTCTCCGATACGGCGGCACCGTCCACGGTATAGGTCACGTTCTCATCGCCGACCATACCGGAATCCTCGACCATATGCAGAATCTCTTTCAGCCGGTGCTTCTCGTATTTTTCCATGGCGACCGTATGATAGCCCATCTGGATATCCTCAAAGCCGAAGAGATGCTCCTCCGGACAGATCAGCGTTTCGCCGTAGCTGCCGATATAGAGCTGTGTTCCGTCGTCAAAGAGCACCGGCGATACGCTGTTGTTCTCATAATAATAGATCTCAACGCCGGATGCATGGTAGGGGCCATGCGAGATCAGCAGCTCCGGAATGCCGTCCTGATCGAGGTCCTGCAAATCCCATTTTGCATCAAACGAAATATCATCGCGCGCCTTATAATTGAGCAGTGTCTCCTTGTAGAGCGCCTTCCAGACTTCATTTTTCGCAGCCGGAACGGTCTCTGCGGATGCTGCCGCGGTCACGGCAGGCGTCGTCTGTACCGTTGTTGCTGCCGGAGCGGATGTCGTCTGTACGGCAGTTGTCACAGATGCGGAAGTTGCTGCGGCAGTGGTTTGTACCGCGGTTGCTGCGGCAGAGACATTCGTTGTCGCTGCGGTCTGTGCAGCGGTTGCAGATGCCGCGGTCGTTCCGGTGACTGCTTCCGCGGTTCCGGAGCTGCCCGTTGTTGCGGTATACGGCGTATCTGCAATATTGATATTCGCGGCAGAATCGCCGAAATAGACGGTACAGCCGGAAAGCCCGAGCATGACCGACGTCAGTGCTGCGATACAAACTGCTTTTTTCATTTGTGCAATATCTCCTTCTGATTTTGATTCCGTGATTGTTGACAATACACCACGCGCTCTATTATATCACACTTTTTATAAAAACGCAAGACATGAAAGGAAAAGGGAGGAAGGAGGAGGGAGAAAGTTAGAAGTGAGGTGCTGCGATTTGAAAAAGCTGTTTATTTATTACTGCGATATGATAACCGTCATGCTTTGGATCAATGCAGGCGTGTGCCTTGATTTTTCTGCCATAATCTGATATAATATCAGCAGATACATGCAATCCCTGACAGCATATCATCAGAAAGAAGGAACGGGTTATGAAGAAAATAATTTGTATCGCCGCGGCAATGCTCTGCGCCCTGACAGCAGCACCTTTCACCGCATCCGCAATCGAGGCAGGCACCTATGCCGACCGCAGGGAAAAAACCGAACAACAGGGCATCACCGAATTTCCCGACCCGGAAGCAAAATATACAGTCGTGACGGAGGGTGATCTCGAATTCCGTCTCTACGACGAATTTGCGCTGCTCTCCGACTGCAAAAATACAGATATCACCGCGGTGGAGATACCTGCTGCGGTCAAGGAGCTGCCGGTCGTCGGCTGTGCGGAGGAGCCGTTCCGCTTCTGCCGCAGGCTGACCGAAATCACCCTGCCGGACAGCTTTACGCATTTCCGCTGGGACCGCCTGATCAATACCTTTACGGTCGCGGCAGGCAGCGATGAGGAGCCGATGCCCTCCGTCGAAAAGGTCACGGTCTCGGAGACAAATCCGCATTTCACCGCAGCAGACGGCATCCTCTATTCAAAGGACATGAAAACGCTGATCGGCTGTCCGCCTGCGCTCGGGATCAAGGAACTGAATCTTCCCGCAGAGACCGACACAATCGGCGACTACGCATTCTTTGCGTGCCTTTCACTGGAAACCGCGGTCATTCCGGCACAGATCAAGCATATCCACTGCAACGCATTCACCGCCTGTCTCAATCTGAAAACGGCGGAGCTGCCGGAAAGCATCACCACGATCTCCGGCGATATGTTCCTCTACTGCAAGAATCTGACGAAGGTCGTCTGTCACGGCATAATTGACACAATCGGCTACGGCGCATTCAACTGCTGCGCCGCGCTCAAAGAGTTTGAGATTCCGGAGACAGTCACGCAGGTCGGCTGGAAGGCGTTTGACGAAAGCGGTCTGACCGAAACCGCCGACGGGCTGCAATATGTGCAGAACTGGCTGACCGGCTGCGACGGCAAGATCAGCAAGGCGCCGATCCGCAGCGGTACAAAGGGCATCGCGGAAATGACAATGCTCGGACAGACGCAGCTTGCATATATCGAGGTCCCCGCATCGGCTGCATATTTCGGCGTGCTGAGTCTTGTATCCTCACCGGCGGATGTGCCTGCGGTGATCCGTTTCCGCGGTTCGGCGCTGCCGGAGCTTGCCGCGGGCAAGGCGAAAAATCTGACCGATATTTATATTTACAATCCGGACTGCGCGATCTTCGACAGTGAAAAAACGCTGCCCGCCGCATATGCCTATGAGCCCGATACACTGACCGTGGTTCCGATTGATGCGGAAGCGCCGCAGAAGATCACGGGCGATACGGTCATTCACGGCTATGCAGGCTCGACCGCGCAGAAATATGCCGAAAAATACAGCCGTAAATTTGAAGTGATCGAGCCGTCCGGCGATCTGAATGCAGACGGTGAAACAAAGATTTCGGATATCGTCATGATGCAGAAATATCTGCTTTCGGAGGCAATTCCGCAGATCGAAAACTGGAAGTCTGCCGACCTGAACAAAGACGGCAGACTCGACGCCGCCGATCTCAGCCTGATGAAGCAGAAGCTGCTGAATCCGGAACCGGAAGCAAAACAATAAACCACGGAGCAGCTATGAAACGACATCAGATTTTTGCACTGACTGCGGTCATGCTGTCCGCCTGCATCACGGGCGGCTGCGGCATTCCGCAGACGAATCCACCTGAAACAGCGGCATCCGCAGCGGAGCCGGAATCTGTGTTCCCGTTTGCATATCACAGTGAAGCGCCGCAGATTTTCGAGGTCAGCAATACCGAGAAAGAGATCGAATTTTACCGTGACGGCGGCATCCGGCTGCACGGCGAGCTGATGCTGCCGGAGGGCGAAGGCCCGTTCCCGACGGTCGTCTTTGCGGCAGGTCTGCATGCGCCCTATACCGATCATTACGATAAGGCGGATTATTTTGCCGGTTACGGCTATGCATCGCTGCTGTTTGATTTTTACGGCACGCGGAACGGCACGAGCGACGGCGATCCGGCCGATCTGTCATTCTTCACAGAGGCAGCCGATCTCAATACGGTGCTGGATGCAATCACAAGAATACGGGATACGAGCTCCGCACA
>CAMHUJ010000224.1 GCA_946188175.1 uncultured Ruminococcus sp. | reverse complement strand
CTCCGCAGCCGCAGTGCCGCCCCCGACCCGAAGGTCGTCGAGACGGTCACGACAATCCTCAATGATGTCCGCACAAAGGGCGATGAAGCCGTGCGCGCATATACCGAAAAATTCGACGGCAAATGCCCCGAAACCTTCGAGGTCGATGCCGATACCATTTCCGATGCACTCGAATCCGCAGACCCGAAATTCGTCGAGGCGCTGCTCAATGCAATCGAAAATATCGCAGATTTCCACAACCGTCAGAAGGAGCAGGGCTTCTGCAACGCCCGTCCGGACGGCGTAATTCTCGGACAGCGGCTGCGCGGTCTTGAGCGCGTCGGTCTCTATGTTCCGGGCGGTACGGCGGCATATCCGTCCTCTGTCCTGATGAACGCGATTCCGGCGAAGATCGCAGGCGTCAAGGAACTCATCATGGTGACGCCGCCTGCGAAGAACGGCAAGCCGAATCCCGATATCCTCGTCGCTGCGTCGCTTTGCGGCGTGGACCACATCTTCCTCATGGGCGGTGCACAGGCGGTCGCGGCACTCGCATACGGCACCGATACAATCCCGCGCGTCGATAAGATCGTCGGTCCGGGCAATATTTTCGTTGCGACGGCAAAGCGTCTGCTCTACGGCGTTGTCGATATCGACATGGTTGCCGGTCCGAGCGAGATTCTTGTCATGGCGGATGATACCGCAAATCCGAAGTATGTCGCAGCCGACCTGATGTCGCAGGCAGAACACGACAAAATTGCTTCGTCGATTCTTGTGACCACATCCGAGCGCGTTGCGAATGAAACGCTCGCGGAGATCGAGCGTCAGATGGCATATCTCGAGCGCAAGGAGATCATTCAGGCATCGCTTGACAATTTCGGCGCAATTCTGATCTGTGATACGGCGGAGCAGGCGGTCGAGCTTGCAAATGCCGTTGCACCGGAGCACCTTGAGGTCCTCATGGAAAATCCGCTTGAATACATCGGCAAGCTCGATAACGCAGGCTCGGTCTTCCTCGGCACCTATGCCTCCGAGCCGCTCGGCGACTACTATGCCGGTCCGAATCACGTTCTCCCGACCAGCGGTACGGCGCGTTTCTTCTCGCCGCTCTCGGTCTACAGCTTCATCAAGCGCTCCAGCTATATCTACTATACGGAGGATGCGCTCCGTCAGGCAAAGGATGACATCATTCTTGTCGCAAACAAGGAGGGTCTGACCGCGCACGCGAATGCAATCGCAGTCCGCTTTGAGGAGGATGCCGCAAAATGAAACTGCCGGAAAAACTGACAAAACTCAAAGCCTACGACCCGATCACAGGCAGCTATGCCGTGCGGCTCGATGCGAATGAGTCCTATTTTGATCTGCCGCAGCTGCTGAAATCGAAGATCGCCGATCAGATCGAGCAGATCAGCTTCAACCGCTACCCTGACCCGATTGCGACGGAGGTTGTCGAGGCATTTGCAGCGTATTACAAGCTGTCGCCCGACTGTGTCACCGCCGGCAACGGCTCCGATGAGATCATCACACTGCTGCTCGGCACCTTCATGGAGAAGGGGCAAAAGCTCGTGACCGTCGCGCCCGATTTCTCGATGTACGGCGTCTATGCGTCGCTTGCGGAGATCGAGGTCGTCACCGTGCAGAAGGAAGAAAATCTGCAAATCGACATGAATAAGCTGATTGCGGCGTGTCAGCAGGCAAATGCGGTCGTATTCTCGAATCCGTGCAACCCGACCTCGCTCGGCATCCCGCGCAGCGAGATCATCCGGCTGATCGAATCCGCGCCGGACTGCCTCATCATCGTCGATGAAGCGTATATGGATTTCTGGGATGAGACCGTACTCGATCTCGTCAACAAGTATGAGAATCTGATCGTCCTGCGCACATGCTCCAAGGCAATCGGTCTTGCCGCGGCGCGTATGGGCTTTGCGGTCATGGATCAATATAAAACAAACTTGCTCCGTGCAGCAAAATCGCCCTATAATTGCGACGCGATCTCACAGAAAATCTGTGCCGCGGTCTTGCAGGAGCAGGACCTGCTGCGCCGCTGCTGCGATGAGATCATCGTTCAGACCCAGCGGCTCTATGCCGGAATCTCGGAGCTCGTCCGCAGATATCCCGATCTGCTCGAATGCGTCTATCCCCCGCGCACGAATTTTGTGTTCGTGAAAACCGCGTATGCACGGGAAATTTTCGAGCAGCTCGAAAAGGCAGGCATCGCCGTCCGCTGCTTCCCGCACGGTCTGCGTATCTGTGCCGGTACCCGCCGCGAACAGACCCTGCTCCTCAGTGAGCTCGAGCGCATCCTGATGCCGTCGTAAGAGGTGTCTCCGACGGATTTGTAATGGGGCTGCTCGCCCAAAAACCTCGCTGGGGACATTGTCCCCAGACCCCATGTTTATGTGAATATGAATAGCCGCTGAAATCTGCGTAGTTGCTGGATTTCAGCGGTTTTGCGCATGGAGGATGTAGGAAGGAGAAAGTGAATCGTGAAAAATGAAAAGTGAACAGTGAAAAACGGCGGTATCCGCTGCGCGGATAGATTGAAAATAAAAGCCGCTTAATTTAAGCTGTTACGCAAAAATTAAGCGGCTATTTTTATGATATCAAATCTGCGATTCCAAAAGGATATCCCTTTGGCAGGGTTTGGGACAGCATCCCATTATAAATCATCGCGCAGCGATACCTTATTTCACTGCGGCTTTCAGAGCTTCGGTTTTGTCGGTGCGCTCCCATGCGGGCTGCAAATCCTCTCTGCCCATATGACCGTATGCGGCGAGCTTGCGGTACTGCGGCTTGCGGAGCTCGAGCGTCTCGATGATGCCGGACGGGCGCAGATCAAAGACCTTGGAGACCGCATTTGCGAGCGTTTCCTCATCGACCGTACCGGTGCCGAAGGTCTCGACAAACACCGAGACCGGCTTTGCCACGCCGATTGCATACGCAAGCTGCACCTCGCAGCGCTTTGCGAGTCCAGCCGCGACGATATTCTTTGCAATATAGCGCGTCATGTACGCAGCGGAGCGGTCAACCTTTGTCGGGTCCTTGCCGGAGAATGCGCCGCCGCCGTGACGGGAATAGCCGCCGTAGGTATCGACGATGATCTTTCTGCCGGTCAGACCGGAATCGCCCTGCGGACCGCCGATGACGAATCTGCCGGTCGGGTTGATGAAGATTTTTGTATCCTTGTCGATCAGCTCTGCCGGAATCGTCGGCTTGATGACGAGCTCGATCAGGTCGTCACGAATCTGCGAAAGATCGACCGATGCGGAATGCTGGGTCGAGATGACAACCGTATCCACGCGGACGGGCTTATCGTTTTCGTACTCGACAGTGACCTGCGTTTTGCCGTCCGGACGGAGATATTTCAGTGTACCGTCCTTGCGGATCGCGGTCAGGCGGAGCGCCAGCTTATGCGCAAGGGAGATTGGCAGCGGCATGAGCTCTGCGGTCTCGTCGCAGGCAAAGCCGAACATCATGCCCTGATCGCCTGCGCCGGTTTCATCGGCAGCATCGCCGGAATCGAACGCGGAATCGACGCCCTGTGCGATATCGCAGGACTGCTGGTCGATTGAGGTCAGGATTGCGCAGGTGTAGCCGTCGAAGCCGTATTTTGCGCGGTCGTAGCCGATATCGACAATGACCTCGCGTGCGATTGCAGGGATATCGACCTGCGCAGAGGTCGAGATTTCGCCCATAATCATGACCATACCGGTCGTGGTGCAGGTTTCGCAGGCGACGCGCGCCATGGGGTCTTTTTCGAGAATCGCATCAAGGACGGCATCGGAAATCTGGTCGCAGATTTTATCGGGATGCCCCTCGGTGACGGATTCGGATGTAAAATAGCGTTTCATATTGAACCTCCTTGAAATGACAGACAATAAAAACGGCATGCAGAACGCATGCCGCTTGATTTGCATAGACAGACGTTCCTCATCTTCCGGCTGACGCCGCAGGACTTGGCACCATACACCCGCAGGTGCGGTTGCCGCGGCTTCACAGGACCTGATTCCTCCGCCGCTCGTGATAAGGCTGTTTATATTATAATAGATATTGCGCGATTTGTCAATAGCCTGAACGGACTTTTTCCATGTCTCATAAAAATACACTATTCATATATGATATATGGGTAATATTGCAGTACAGGCGGTACTGATATGGAATTTTTATTGGCAGTGCAAAGGCGTTGTGCAGTAATTGTTACTGACTTAAATCGGAATTTGCGGGGAGAAATACTCCCAATCAATCACATAAGACCATAAGCGTTACTTCTCCCAACGGTACGGGGGTGACAACCCAGTGGGACAGGGGGAAAGCACTCCTTCGTCGCTTATTCCCCCTATCCCCCTAGGTTTTCGCCCCCGAACCCCCCGCTTTCCTGACCCTTTGACCCCTTTAAGGACGCAAGTCTCACAGTTTATCATTTCGTAAAATCAGAATCGCGCG
>CAMHUJ010000223.1 GCA_946188175.1 uncultured Ruminococcus sp. | reverse complement strand
CGCAAGGGAAGAAACAAATCAGCAGATGCAGAATGTGCTCAACAAGGCAATCGACACCGACACGCTCAATGCCTATTACTACAACTACATGGCAAATCTGCCGTCTGAGGAAGGCTCGGAGCTGCATATCGCCAATTCGATCTGGGCACGGAATGACAAATCCCGCCTGATCGTGCCGGAGCAGTTCCTCAAAACGACAAAATCCTATTACAATGCGGATTTCTACGTCGCACCGTTCGATCAGACAACCGTGGACGATATCAACGGCTGGGTCAATGAGAATACGCATAAGATGATTCCGAAGCTGATCAGTCGGATTCAGCCTCAGGAGATCATGTATCTCATGAATGCGATTGCATTCGAGGCGGAATGGGAAACGCCGTATGAAGACGTCAATATCCGCGAGGACAAATTCATTCGCGCGGACGGCAAAAAAGTCGAAGCAGAATTCATGTGGGATGAGCTGAACACCTATATCCACGACGACAAGGCGACCGGCTTCATCAAGCGCTACAAGAACGGCACCTACAGCTTTGCGGCGATCCTGCCGAACAAAAACGTCACCGTGAACGACTATATCGAGAGCATGAGCGCAAATTCGCTCAAAAAGCTGCTTGAGAGCCGCACGCATGAAACCGTCTATACGAAGCTGCCGAAATTCTCCTTCGATTACGGCACCTCGCTCAAGCGCACACTCATGAAAATGGGCATGGAGCTTCCGTTTGATGACGGCGCTGCTGACTTCACAGGTCTGAACGAAATCCCCGGCACGTTCATCAGCGATGTGCTGCACAAGACGTTCATCGCTGTGGACGAACGCGGCACGAAGGCAGGCGCCGTCACTGCTGTGATCATGGCGGACAATGCCGCCCCTATGGAACAGGAGCCGCCGAAGGAGGTCTATCTCGACCGTCCGTTCCTGTTTATGATCCTTGACAATCAGAATGATCTGCCTGTATTTATCGGCTATGTGCTCGATCCGACCCAGAAGTCGGAATAATCCGGAAGGAGGCATTCACAATGAAAAAAAGATCTCGCATTGCGGCTGCACTTGCCGCATGCATCCTCACATGCAGCGCAATGATGCCTGCGGCAGTTTTCGCAGACGACGCACCCGCTGCACAGCAATACGGCGACCTCAATCTTGATTCGCAGGTCGATGTATCCGATGCCGTTCTGCTTGCACGCTTCTGCGCAGAGGATCCGACCGTGAACATCTCGCAGACCGGCAAAACACTTGCCGACGTCGATGCAGACGGCAAGATCACACAGGATGATACCGTCACGCTTCTGCAATTCATCGCAAAGCTGATTCCGTCGATCGGACCGGCACAGCAAATCCAGACCGACTACAATGCCGTCAATCTGATGAAGGATATTCAGGCGGCAAAGGTCAAAACCAAACAGGTCGATGAAACATTCGCCGCAAGCCAGTATGCGCTGACGGTCAATCTGCTGAAAGAGACCGCGCTGAACAGCAAAAAGGAAACTGCCGACGAAAACCTGATGATCTCGCCGCTCTCTGTCTCTCTTGCGCTCTCCATGACCGCAAACGGCGCGAAGAATCAGACGCTGACCGAAATGGAAAAGGTACTCGGCGGCGATCTGAAAATCGCAGACCTCAATGCTTATTATGCCGATCTGCTGAACACGCTCCCGAACAGCGATCAGGCAAAGCTGCATATCGCAAATTCGATCTGGTTCAGGGACAGTGAGAGAATCATCGTGCCGAAGGAATTTCTGCAAACCAATGCGGATTATTACGGTGCGGATGCATTCAAGGCGCCGTTCAATGAACAGACGGTCAAGGATATCAACAGCTGGGTCAATGAGAATACGCATGAAATGATCCCGAAGCTGCTGGAGAAAATCCCGAATCAGAATGTGTTTATGTATCTGATCAACGCACTGGCATTCGAGGCGGACTGGACCGCACCCTATGACACGAATCATATTAACAAGGCAGAATTCAAGCCCTACGGCACAGACCCCGTCGAGGTCGAGATGATGTACGGCAATGAGTATACCTATCTTGAGGATGAATATGCGACCGGCTTCATGAAGGATTACAAGGGACGCGATTATGCATTCGCCGCGATTCTGCCGAAGGAATCCGACAGCATTACTGTTTCCGATTATATCGGTATGATGACGCCGGAATCGCTGCAAAAAATGCTGAACAAGCAGCAGAGCTGCAAGGTCGTCACCAAGATTCCGCAGTTCAAATTCGCTTATGATACCGAGCTGTCCGATGCACTCAAAGCAATCGGGATGCCGACCGCATTTGACGATAAATTATCAGATTTTACCGGTCTCAACGAAAATGACGGCGTGATCAGCCGCGTACTGCACAAGACCTTCATTCAGGTCGATGAAGCCGGTACCAAGGCAGGCGCTGTCACCGCTGTTGAAATGATGGAGAAAACCTCAGTTGAGCAGCCGGAAAAGCCGAAATTTGTCTTACTCGACCGTCCGTTCATCTTCCTGATCGTGGATAAGCAGCATAACAATCTGCCGCTCTTCATCGGCTATGTGATGAATCCGCTGAACGAGTAAAACAAAATAAACACAGCGCCCGAAGGCTTGAAAAAACCTTCGGGCGCTCTGCTTTGTTCAGATGATATAATACCAGCTGTCGTCGGAATCGAGCTCGGTCGCGGGCGCAAGCATCTTGGAATCGTAGTGGTAGCGGAGCTCCTGATTCTTGATGCTGACCTTGGCGCCCTCGGGAATCGAGCGCGTGATGAACGCATTTGCGCCGATCACGGCACCCTTGCCGATCACCGTATCGCCGCCGAGAATCGACGCACCGGAATAGATCGTCACATTGTCGCAGATCGTCGGATGACGCTTCTTCGATTTCAGGGACTGTCCGCCGCGCGTGGAGAGTGCGCCGAGCGTCACGCCCTGATAGACCTTGACATTGTCGCCGATCTCGGTCGTCTCGCCGATGACGATGCCGGTGCCGTGGTCGATGAAGAAATAATAGCCGAGCGTCGCGCCCGGATGAATGTCGATACCGGTCATGCTGTGCGCATATTCGGTCATGATACGCGGAATCAGCGGCACACCGAGCAGATGCAGCTCATGTGCGATGCGGTTGACGACAATCGCAAGAAGCCCCGGATAGGAATAGATGATCTCATCCTTGTTATATGCGGCAGGGTCGCCGTCAAAGGTCGCCTGCACATCGGTTTCAACATAGGCGCGAATCTGCGGAATCTTCTCAATAAAGGCAAAGGTCAGCTCCTCTGCACGCTTTGTGATCGCATCCCTGCCCGCAGCTTTCAGCTCCGGCAGATATTCCAGTACAATCGCAATCTGCCGGTTCAGATTATAAATGACATCCTCCAGCAGCATCGTCGTCTGATTCCGCATTGTATAAACGCGATAGGAATGCGCACGGAAATATCCCGGAAAGATCAGCTTGCGCAGCTTCTGCAAAATGTCAATGACGATCTCCTTATTCGGCTGATCGAATGCAATAACCGCATCAATGGTTCTGTCGGTCTGATAGTCCGCAAGCAGGGTATCCACCAGCCCGCCGATCTTCTGATTAAATGTATCCTGCATAAATCGCCCTCCAAGCACCGTATTTCTGCTATTATTATAATATAGAAACATGAAATTGTCAATGCATTTCCGGAATATTTTGACTGTGCCTATATATATAATATGCAATGCGGCATTTGTCAGAATATGCAATCCCCCGCCTCGTTGACAAGGTCCTCAACTTTTCTGAGCAGTTCTTTATCTTTTTTTACTTCATTCCAGTCCTTCATTGTTTTTCCTTTAGCCTATTATCCTGATTATTTAATAGTCAAATGTTTCAGAAAGTTCCAGGGTTATGGTTCCAATTCTTATTAGTATCGTCTTTAACATATGTCCTTAATATGCTCTTACAATCTAAACAAAGATCTGAATATACTTGGGCAACGCCAATAAAAATACCCTCATTATACTTGAGGCCAATATTTCCCACATCAGCTGTCTTTCCCCATGAGATATCATTTACGATTCTCTCGCTTCCGCAATATGGACATTTCATACGAATCCTATCCTCCATACTTTCACTGAATTTATCAGCTTGAGCCATAGAAGTTCCGCAGTTTTTGCAGAACTTGGCACCATCAGGTAATTGCTGACCGCAATAGCCACAAAACATAACAAGTCTCTCCCCTATATTCATATTTGCTGTTAATTATCCTATCTAAGGGTTGCCCCTCAATAGGAATTATATCACGCCAAGTAAAGAAATATTGATTTTATTAGGGTTTCCGCCTTGAACGGAGCCTTTTTTGTGTACTCATCGAAAAATGTAATATTACATTTTCAAAATTTTCGCAAAAAGCGGGGGGCCAAAATGGGGGTCAATGTCCAGTAATAGTGAAGGGAACATTTTGACACATTTTTCTACAGAAAGACCACATAATTTTG
>CAMHUJ010000222.1 GCA_946188175.1 uncultured Ruminococcus sp. | reverse complement strand
TGATCACAATACCGCCGATGCATTTTCTGGCGGTCCGCGGCAAGGGTGATCCGAATGCGGAGGGCGGCGCCTATCAGCAGGCGCTCGCAAAGCTCTACGGCGTTGCCTATACGCTGCGGATGAGCCGGAAGGCAGGCAGGGAAATCGCGGGCTATTTTGAATATGTCGTGCCGCCGCTGGAGGGGCTCTGGCAGCAGACCGGCAGTTCGGCGGGCGAGCTCGATTACAGCCGGAAAGACGATTTTTCGTGGATTTCGATGATCCGTCTGCCGGATTTTATCACCGAAGCAGATGTGCAGTGGGCAATCGCGGAAGTGATGCGGAAGAAGCAGCTTGCCTGCTCCGATGTGGAATACTTCATCTATGATGAAGGGCTCTGCGTGCAGGTCATGCACACCGGCAGCTATGACAGCGAGCCGGAAACCATTGCACAGATGATGCAGTATCTGGCAGAACAGGGCTGCACGGCAGATCTTTCTGCAATACGGAAACACCATGAGATTTATTTAAGCGATCCGCGCCGGACCGCACCGGAAAAGCTGAAAACAGTCATCCGGATCCCGGCAAAGCGAATCTGAACAGATGTCAGGAAAGATGCAAAAGAAATGACGGCGAAGCCAAAATAAAAGTTTGCGGGTTTCCAAAGGGCGGCGCCCTGCGATAGAGGGCGCCCTAAGTGAATTGCACAGCAATTCACAGATTGCCGCAGCTGCTTAGGCTGTTGGCTTTGATGGGACAGCGCCCCATTATCAATCATCGCGCAGCGATACATCGAAAGAGGTGAGGGGATATGAGCAGATTTCTGCGGCAGGAGGGTCTGCGCGGCATTGCGATCACGGAGATTACCTGCGAATTGATGCTGCGGCTCGGCAGAGCGGCGGCGCAGGCAATCGGCAGAACGAGCAATCATCCGCCGGTGTTTTATATTTCGCATGACCCGCGGCGTGCAGCGGAGGCGCTGGAAGCGGCGCTCTGTGCCGGCATCTGCGCAGGCGGCGGCATTGCTCATACGCTCGGCGTGCTGCCCTCATCGGGTCTTGCGCTGATGCTTTCCGCAGAGGATGCGGAGGCAGGCATTGCGCTTTCGGGCGGCAATCTGCCCTATGAATCCGTCTGTGTGCGGCTCTTTGCAAAGAGCGGTCTGCCGATGTCCTCGGAGCAGCTTGATGCGATTTCCGCGCTGATGCCCTCGAATGCGGCAATGCCTCTGAAATCGCACCAGAACTGCGGCTATATCGCGCGGCAGGATGATGCTTCGCGGCGGTATCTGCGCCTGCTGGCGGCACGGCTGAGTACGCCGACCGACTTAAAGCAGAGCAAGCCGCTCCGGATCGCGCTCGACTGTGCAAACGGTGCGGTCAGTGATCTGGCGGAGCCGCTATTCCGGCATCTCGGCGCGGAGGTGCTGCTGCTGAACGATCACCCCGACGGCATGAATATCAACCGCGACTGCGGCGTGCAGTCCATGTCGCAGCTCATACAGTTTGTCAAGGATTATAATTGCAGCGCGGGCTTTGCCTTCGACGGCAACGGCGGCAGATGCCTTGCGGTCGATGAGAGCGGCGAGCTGCTCGACGGCGACCGGATGCTTGCAATTCTCTGTGAGGAGCAGCTTGCACTGCAAAAGGATGCGCCCGCCGGCAGACCCGATGTCATGCAGCGCGGTGTCGCCGCAACGGTGATGTCGAATCTCGGCTTCCTGCGCTATGCAAAATCGCGCGGCATTCCCGTGCAGAGCACGCAGCCTGCACCGCAGTTTGTGCTCGATAAGATGCGCAATCTCGGGCTGGCGCTCGGCGGCGACGGCTCCGGTTATCTGTATTTTTCGGATGTGCCTGCGCCGGACGGTCTCATGACCGCCGCGAGACTTTTGCAGGTCATGCAGCGGACGGGCAAGTCGCTCGGTACGCTCTCGAATGTCATGGAATATGATCCGCAGGTCGCGGTGTCTGTCAAGATTCCCCAGCACTGGCGCGAGATATGGAAAAACGATCCGGATATCACGGGATTTATCTCTGCATGTGAGGCGGAGCTCGGTACCGAGGGCAGGATTCTCGTCCGCGAGCGCAGAGACGATGCGTCAATCCGCATTATGCTCGAGGGCAGGGATTTCCGCCGCATCAACAGCTATGCGTTTGCAATCGAGGAAGCGATCAAATCAAAGACAAGTTCCAAATAGGAGTGAATCATATGGACGCAGTCTGGCAGGAAATGTATGATGCCGCAAAGGCTGTTCTGAATGCGCGCAAAGTCTCTGACTATGTGACCTGCGGCGAGGTTGCGGCGGCGATCCGGTCGAGATCCGGCAGAATCTATACCGGTATCTGCGTGGACACCTGCTCGACGCTCGGCATCTGTGCGGAGCGGAGCGCGATCTTTGCGATGCTGACCGCAGGGGAGCAGGAAATTGACAAGGTGTTTGCGATTCTCCCCGACGGCAGCAGCGGTGCGCCGTGCGGTGCCTGCCGTGAGCTCATGGTGCAGCTCATGCCGCAGACCTATCAGGATATTGAGATCATGATGAACACGGAAACCGGCAAAACAATTACGCTCGGTGAGATCACGCCGGAATGGTGGATTCCGTGAGCAGATTGCAGGAGAAATACGATGCATGAACTGACGGTCGATCTGCATGATTATCCGGAGGATGCGCCTGTTTTCCGGCGGACTGCCGTGCGCGGCATTGCAAGGCGCGGCGACCGGTATCTTATGGTCTACAGCCGAAAATACGGTGACTGCAAATTCCCGGGCGGCGGACAGGAGAAGGGCGAAAGCAATGCAGATACGCTGATCCGTGAGGTGCGCGAGGAGGCGGGATACGATGTCCTGCCGGAGTCTGCGCAGGCATATCTGCTGGTGCACGAGCGCCGCAAAGGCATCTACGGCGACCGCTTCTTCATGGATTCGTATTATTATTTCTGCGCGGTCGGTGATGCGGTGCATCCGCAGAAGCTCGACGATTACGAGCGCGATGAGGGCTATGAGGCGCGCTGGCTGACGCTTGATGAGGCGATTGCGCTGAATGAAGCCGTTGACAATCAGGCGGTATGGGTTCATCGCGATCTGGCTGTGATGAAAAAGCTGACAGAAGAGATTTGACAGGAGGAAAAACAATGTTTACCAAATTGAAAAGCTGGAACAGGTGGGAGCGCATTTACTGCATTCTTGCATGTGTATGCCTGCTGATTCTGGTGCCGCTGGGATTTTTGTTTGTGTTTATCATTCCGCTGCCGCATCATATCGGGCTCTGGATATGCCGGATCGGTTTGCTGCTGATGCCGGTATTCATGGGGCTTGCCGACTGGCGGACAGACCGGAAGGGCAGTTATTTTGATTTCGGCATGGCGGGCGCCATTCTGCTCGCAATCATTCTGTCAGAGATATTCTGAACGGTGCAGACCGAAAAAATCATTCTTCGGAGAATTCATACATGAGAGTTGCAAAAAACTGGGCGGATTACCGCCTGATTGATACAAAATCCGGCGAGCGTCTGGAGCGCTGGGGCAATATTACGCTGATTCGTCCAGACCCGCAGGTCATCTGGCAGACACCGCCGCTGACCGATCTCTGGAATCATGCGGACGGGCACTATCACCGCTCCAAATCGGGCGGCGGACAGTGGGAATACCGTAAAAAGCCGCCGGAGAGCTGGCAGATTCATTACCGTGATCTGCGGTTTATCGTCCGCCCGACCGGCTTCAAGCATACCGGACTGTTTCCGGAGCAGGCGGTCAACTGGGACTGGATGCAGGAGACGATCCGCAATGCGGGGCGACCGGTGCGCGTGCTGAATCTGTTTGCGTATACGGGCGGCGCGACGCTTGCCTGTGCGGCGGCGGGCGCTGAGGTCTGTCATGTGGATGCGGCGAAGGGCATGGTGCAGTGGGCGCGGGAAAATGCGGCTGCATCGGGACTGACTGAGAAGCCGATCCGCTGGATTGTCGATGACTGTGAGAAATTCATCCGCAGAGAGGCGCGCCGCGGCAAGACCTATGATGCGATCATCATGGACCCGCCGAGCTACGGGCGCGGTCCGGGCGGTGAGATCTGGAAGCTCGAAAACAGCATTTATCCGCTTGTGGAGGCATGTCTCGATGTGCTCTCTCCGGAGCCGCTGTTCTTCCTGCTCAACAGCTATACGACGGGACTTTCGCCGTCGGTCATGGGCTATCTGCTGCACAGCCTGATCGTGCCGAAATTCGGCGGCACGGTTTCGGCGGATGAGATCGGTCTGCCGGTTGAGCTTGCAAAGGCTGCGCTGCCCTGCGGCGCAACGGCGATCTGGGCGGGCAGTGCCCGCCTCCATTGATCTAAAGCCTGCCGGAAAGGAAACAGCAGCAGAATCGTATATGCGCTTACGGTACGCATTCTGGAAATGCGTTTTCCAATAGGCAGTGCCCGCCTCCTTTGGCTAAAAGCCCGCCGGAAGGGAAACAGCAGCAGAATCGTA
>CAMHUJ010000221.1 GCA_946188175.1 uncultured Ruminococcus sp. | reverse complement strand
TGAGCGAGATCGGCAAGCTGAAGATTGATCAGGTCTGCATCGGCTCCTGCACGAATTCCTCGCTGCTCGATATGATGAAGGTCGCCTACATTCTCAAGGGCAAGACCGTGCATCCGGATGTCTCGCTCTCGATCGCACCGGGCTCCAAGCAGGTGCTCAATATGATCGCGGCGAACGGTGCACTCGGCGATATGATCGACGCAGGCGCAAGAATCCTCGAATCTGCCTGCGGTCCGTGCATCGGCATGGGTCAGTCCCCGAATTCCGCAGGTATCTCCCTGCGAACCTTCAACCGTAATTTCGAGGGTCGTTCCGGCACAAAGGACGGTCAGATCTATCTTGTCTCTCCGGAGACCGCTGCCGCATCCGCACTGACCGGCTACCTGACCGATCCGCGCACGCTCGGCGACATGCCGGAATTCAAGCTGCCGGATGTCTTCACGGTCAATGATAATATGGTCACGCTGCCGGCAGACGAGAAGGATATGGATTCTGTCGAGATCAAGCTCGGACCGAACATCAAGCCGTATCCGGAGACCCACCCGCTGCTCGAGACAATCGACGCACCGGTCTCCCTCAAGGTCGGCGACAACATCACCACCGACCACATCATGCCGGCAGGCGCAAAGATTCTGCCGCTGCGCTCCAATATTCCGAAGATCTCCGAGCACTGCTTCGCAGTCTGCGACGAGGAGTTCCCGAAGCGCGCAAAGGCACTCGGTCAGAGCATCATCGTCGGCGGTGCAAACTACGGTCAGGGCTCGTCCCGTGAGCACGCTGCACTCGCGCCGCTCTATCTCGGCGTCAAGGCTGTGCTCGTCAAGTCCTTCGCTCGTATTCACCGTGCAAACCTTATCAATGCAGGCATTCTGCCGCTGACCTTCGTCAATGAGGCGGATTATGATAAAATCGCACAGGGCGATCAGCTTGTCCTCGCAGGCGTCCGCAAGGCTGTCGAAGACGGCAAAACCGAGCTGACTGTCGTCAACAAGACCAGCGGCGCGGAGATTCCGGTTCTCTGTGAGCTGACCGGCAGAACCAAGGATATCATGCTTGCAGGCGGTCTGCTTGACTACACCCGTGAAGCACTGAAGGGTTAATGGGGAAAAGCGGCGGCCGACCGTATGCATGTTTCATTTGACGGCGAAACAGCCATACTGGTGATGATTCCGTTTCTGAATCTGCCGTTTCTCGCTGCGCCGCTGCCGGTGAAGCTGCTCGGCAAAAAAACGGAACGATCCGGCCGCGCATACAATATGATCGACCGGATCGGCATCGTTCTGCGGATTATTTCCGTTGCCGTCATTTTTCCGGTGAAGATCATATCCCTGACTGCAAAGCTGTTCCGATAATCCCGCATCCCGAATTACATAAAGGAGGTCTTTCCGATGGACAAGATCAAAATGACAACGCCGCTCGTCGAAATGGACGGCGACGAAATGACACGAATCCTCTGGCAGTGGATCAAGGATATCCTCATCTGCCCGTATGTCGATCTCAAAACCGAATACTATGATCTCGGACTGAAAAAGCGCGAGGAAACCAAGGACCAGATCACGGTTGACAGCGCAAACGCAACCCTGAAATACGGCGTCGCGGTCAAGTGTGCAACGATCACCCCGAACGCGGCACGCGTGGAGGAATATAACCTCTCCGAGATGTGGAAATCCCCGAACGGCACGATCCGTGCGATCCTCGACGGCACCGTCTTCCGCACGCCGATCCTCGTCAAGGGCATTACCCCGTATATCCCGACATGGACCAAGCCGATCACGATTGCCCGTCACGCATACGGCGATGTTTACAAGAACACCGAGATGCAGGTCAAGGGCGGCGGCAAGGCAGAGCTCGTCTGGACGGACAAAAACGGAAAGGAAACCCGTCAGCTCATCCACGAATTCACCGATGACGGCATCATTCAGGGTCTCCATAACCGCGATAACTCGATTGCAGGCTTTGCACGCTCCTGCTTCAATTATGCGCTCGACCGAAAGCAGGACCTCTGGTTTGCAACGAAGGATACCATTTCCAAGCAGTACGATCACAGATTTAAGGATATTTTCAGCGAAATCTACGAAAATGATTATAAGGCGAAATTTGAGGCGGCAGGCATCGAATACTTCTATACACTGATCGACGATGCCGTTGCACGCGTCATCCGCTCGAACGGCGGCTACATCTGGGCTTGCAAGAACTACGACGGCGATGTCATGTCCGATATGGTCTCCACCGCCTACGGTTCGCTCGCTATGATGACCTCCGTGCTCGTTTCCCCGACCGGAGTCTATGAGTTTGAGGCGGCACACGGCACCGTGCAGCGTCACTACTACAAGTACCTCAAGGGCGAGGAGACCTCGACAAACTCCGTTGCGACGATCTTCGCATGGAGCGGCGCGCTCCGCAAGCGCGGCGAGCTGGACAATATTCCGGCACTCTGCAATTTTGCAGATCAGCTCGAAGCAGCAACCATTCAGACCATTGAAGACGGCATCATGACCGGTGACCTCTATCTGCTCTCCACACTGGAGAACAAGCAGAAGGTCAGCTCCAGACAGTTCCTCGAGGAGATCGGTACCCGCCTTGCTGCAAAATTGCAGTAAGGAGGCGGCGGAACATGTCAAAGCAGGAGATCTCCCCCTCGGTCATCCGCAGACTGCCGCGCTATCACCGCTTTCTCGGTGAACTGGCAGAGCAGGGAACCGTCCGGATCTCGTCCAAAGAGCTTTCCCGTCAAATGGGCATGACTGCCTCGCAGATCCGGCAGGACCTCAACTGCTTCGGCGGCTTCGGACAGCAGGGCTACGGCTACAATGTCCGCGCGCTGCGGGATGAGATCGGACAGATTCTCGGCATTTCGGCGCACCGGCGCACCATTCTGATCGGGCTGGGCAATCTCGGCAGAGCCATTGCAAGTCATGTCAGCTTTCCGGAATGCGGCTGTGAGCTGATCGGGCTGTTTGATTCCAACCCATTTGTCGCCGGAAAGGATATCGGGGGCATGCCGGTACACCACGCGAATACGCTCTCGGGCTTCTGTCATCAGGAGCATCCGGAGCTGGCAATCCTCTGTGTTCCGGAAAATGCCGCACCGGTGCTCGCGCAGCAGCTTGTCTCGCTCGGCGTCCGTGCCTTCTGGAATTTCAGCCACGGCGATCTCCATTTTGAGGATGCCTCGATTCTTGTCGAAAACGTCCACCTCGCAGACAGTCTCCTGACGCTGACCTACGGTCTTGCACACGAAACCATGAATGATTCCGCAGAAGAATCTGCGGCTTCAGATATCAGCGCAACCCAATCAAACAACAGAAAGGATTAGTGTTATGCGTACCAAGAAACTCATGTCCGCTGTCACCGCATTCTGCATGACAGCCACCGCAATGCTCGGAACTGCCGCTTTGCAGGCATCCGCAGCCGAAAACAAGATTCTGACCTTTGATCTCCGCTCCGACGGTAAAAACGAAGTCAAAATCTCTGCCGAACAGATTGCTGCCGGAGATTTCACGATTCCGGTTGATATCTTCATTCCGGAGAATCCGGGCGTCAACGGCATCAACCTGAAGCTCCAGGTCAATGACGGTCAGGTCGATCAGGAAGGCAAATTCGGCAACTACGGCTTTTATCTCAACGACGGCGCACTCTCCGCTCCGTTCTGCTTTGACAGTGCAAACAAGGGCGATGCCGCCGGTTCTGTCGCACAGTCCTTCAACTGCAGGGATATGAACATCAGCTGGCTCTTCTCCCAGAATCCGGAGCAGAATGCCGATGCAGCCGTACAGGCAGATACCACCGCATGGGATACCTCCTGCGCATGGGCATACACCAATGCGTTCGCAAAGGCAAACCTCGTCATTCCGAAGGGCACGCCGGCTGGTACCTATCAGTTCGATGTCCGCAAGGATAAGTATCTCAACGCAAGAAGCGTGGATGCAGGCAATCCGAAGTACAGCCAGTCCTCGTGCAGCGGCGCAGAATCCGAGAGTGCCCTTGAGTTCAAGTCCGTCCCGCTGACCGTCAGAGTCGAGGATACCGTCAAGGCGGATCAGTGGACCGATACCTATAAGATCGACGGCGCAGGTCATTACTACATCATCGGCGATGTCTGCGGCAAGCCGGGCGAAACCGTTTCTGTTCCGGTCTATATCTTCGGCGATACCGGCACGGCAGGCGTTCAGGTCTTCTTCAATTTCGATACCAAGCTGACGCTCGACAGATATGCAAATTCCAAGGATAAGCGCGCATATCTGGGCACGCCGCAGACCAAGAACGAGTCCAGACCGGCTACCTACTGCTTCGCAAATACCGAGAATTCCAAGGCAGAAGACGGCGATATCCTGACGATGCTGAACATCGGGCGGAAGAACAGGAGCCGCGCCGGGAAGACGGTCGGCATTCTCTCCTTTATCTTTGCACTGGCGTTTTTCTTCCTGGTTCCGACGGTCTGTCTGCGGATG
>CAMHUJ010000220.1 GCA_946188175.1 uncultured Ruminococcus sp. | reverse complement strand
GACGCTGTCAAAGTGCACTCTGCCGTCCGTGACAACAGAGTTGATCGTATCACGGATAACCTTCGGCTGCTCATGGATCTCCTTGAGCATGAAGTGCTCATAGCCGCCCTTTTCTGCGGATTCCGCATCCCACTTGATCTCGGTCAGCGGCTTCTCGATGACCTCACTGTCGATATTGAAGAAGGTCACGGCACCCTTTTCGAGCTTGGCGATCTCCATATTGCCGATATAGTAGACGCTTCTCGTATACTTGAGAATTGCCGGCACATCGGATGCGACATAGCTCTCGCCGTCCGCAATGCCGATGATCATCGGGCTGTCCTTACGTGCGCAGTAGATCTCGCCCGGATAGTCCTTGAACATCACGCAGAGCGCATAGGAGCCGCGGATACGGACCATTGCACGCGCCAGTGCCTCAATCGGCAGCGGTGCGTATTTTTTGTAATAATAATCAATCAGCTTGACAGCGACCTCGGTATCGGTCTGCGACTTGAAGGAATAGCCCTTTTTGATGAGCTTTTCGCGCAGCTCCTGATAATTCTCGATGATGCCGTTATGCACTGCGATGACGTTTTCATCATCACTTGCATGCGGATGTGCATTGACCGCAGACGGCTCGCCGTGCGTTGCCCAGCGCGTATGTCCGATACCGCAGCAGCCCTTGACAGCCTTGCCGTTATCGGTCCGCGAGCACCTTGAGCTTGCCTTTTTCCTTGATGATCTCCGTTTCCCTGTCACCGTCGCGGACGGCGATGCCGGCGGAATCATAGCCGCGGTATTCGAGCTTCGACAGACCGTCCAGCAGAACCGGCGCTGCCTGTCTGTTGCCTGTAAATCCGACAATTCCACACATACAAAAAATTCTTCCTTTCTTTGCTGTAGTGATTTTTTCAGTATTATCTGACATAATTGGGATGCCTTGTCTTCAAATAACTGCATTCCTTTATATTCTATCACAAATTCCATGAAAAGTCAAGAGAAAAACCCAAATCCGGAGATACGCCGGATTCCGCACAGCTCAGTATACATAATCCGCCCAGTCCTTCGGGACGCCGGAAACCGTATTCGCGGTATAATACGAAAGAATCATCTGCGCATCGGCAACGGTCAGCGCATCGTCACAGTCCGTATCCGCTGCGGCAGCCTGTGCTTCGGTCAGACCGCTTTCCAGTCCCGCAGTCAGACGCACGGCAGCCTCCAGCACAAGCTGTGCATCGGCGACCGTCACCTCTCCGTCGCCGTCCGGATCACCCTTGATATATTCGGTCACAATATGCTCGAACATATCGTTGATGCCGGTATCCCAACCGACCGTCGTGCGGTAGAGCCCGTATTTCAGCGGGCTGTAGGTCGTGATCTGCAATGCTTTGGTATAGGGCGCCCAGCTGCTGCCCTTGAGCCAGCCCGTAAACCACGTATACTGCTGCGAAAAATGCTTTGCATAGCCTGCCTTGCTGACCTCATATGCCGTTCTGCCGCCGTAGTAATCGAGCGGTGTGTCATAGTTCATCGTGAGCGGATTCTGCGCCCAGAGATGCAGATAGGTTTTCGGGACATCCCATGTGCCGTACTGCGCCGCGCTCTGCGGATACTGCGCCGCATCGGCGGAAACCTCCAGCGCCTTGCGCAAAGTATCGGTATTGTAGCGGTGCTGTCCGTGACCGTATTCGCCGTTGACATCATGCCCGACGACGACATCCGGCTTGAAGCGCCGCAGCATCTCGACCTGATATGCCACGACACTGTCATAGGATATGCCGGCATTCGTAAAATTGTTCTTTGCCCATTGCAGATTCTCGGAATACTGGTCGGGGAATCTGCCCATTGCCGGATAATGCCGCAGCCCGACCTCCCAGAGCGCATTCAGCGTTTCATGCAGCCGGACAGGCTCACCGTTGTGGTGGCAGAAATAGACGACCTGCATCTTTTTGCCGCGCGCAACCGCATCCGGAATCAGACCGAGAAAAAACAAATGCTCATCATCGTTATGCGTCGAAAAGAGCGCAATATCTGCCTTTTCATACTCCGGCTCCCAGACCTGCACATCGGCAGGCAGCTCGCCTGCACCGAAAATCCGTATCTCACTGACGGATACATAGGCATCAAATACGAGGATAATCTGCGATGCGCCGAGCGATGCAATATCCGCGTAATCATGCAGAAAACCGTGCTGTCCGAAGTCGAGCGCAGTCTCCCCTGCCTTCACATGCCAGAGTGCGGATTTCTTATCGAATTTGACCGACACGCCCGCAATCGGACCGGACGCAGTAATTGTCAGCGTACCGCCCGGCGCAAACGTATAAACGGTGCCCTCTTTGCCGTCGCGCATGACATTTGTATTGTAGCCGCTCGATGCGGTCATCTGCGCAGATGCGGTATATTCTGCCGCCGCTTCCGCCGATGCGGGCAGTACGGGAATTGTGCAGCAGAGCAGTGCCGCTGACAGCATTCCGGCAGCGATTCTCATTTTCTTCATTTCAAATTCCTCCGTTCTGCGTTGTTTTTTCAAGATACAGTATAACATATCATGCGCAGATTGTCCATGCGTGATGCAGAAATTTAATGGAAAATTTATGATATACCAAGCCTGAAATGAGTTTTTTCGTTTTTTTAATTTATACTTTCTCATTTCTCCTTCCTGCTTTCTCCCTCCTCCATATCATTTCAATATCATGCGCGCAGCGCATACAGCAATTTCTAATTTCTCATTTCTAATTAAAATGAAAGCGCCCCGTGCAGGATGAAGTGCACAGAGCGCTTGTTTTACTGTATTGTCATCGGTTTTTTTCATAGATCAGGATCAGTCCCTTGAGCAGCAGCATCGGATCGTGAATGATCTTCCGCTTGCAGTACGGGATGATCGCAGGCGCATTGCCGCCCGTGGCAACCACAGTGCAGGGGCGCCCGAGCTCCTCCTCGATGCGGGCAGTTACGCCGTCAATCGCGGATGCAGTGCTGTAGATGATGCCGCTTTTCATGCAGTCAACGGTGTTCTTTCCGATGACTGTTTTCGGCGGCTGGAGACTGATCACCGGCAGCTGCGAGGCTCTGCTCGAAAGCGAATCGAGCGCTACGCGCACGCCGGGAATAATCATGCCGCCGCGGAAGGTTCCGGTTTCATCGACGACGGAAAGCGTCGTCGCCGTACCCATATCCACGGTGATGACGGGAAGCGGATATTCATGCGATGCCGCGACCGCATCCGCCACGCGGTCACTGCCGAGCGCCGCCGGATTGTCCACCTGAATTTTCAGTCCGGTTTTTACACCGGCGCCGACAATCACAGGCTCTCTCCCGATTGTCCGCAGGACGGATTCCCGCACCGTCTGCGTCACGGGCGGAACGACCGACGAAATGATGCAGCCGTCAAAATCCGCATACTTCATATGATTTAAGTCGAGCACCGTGCGGATCAGCACAGTGTATTCGAGGTCTGTGGAGAGATGCTCCGTTGAAATGCGCTCCGTAAAGAGAATCTTCTCACCGGAGAATCCGCTCACAACGATATTTGTATTGCCGATATCGACAGCCAGAATCATAGCTTCACGCTCCGGTCAGGATTCAGTTTTTTTCAGCGGCAGAATATGCGACTGATAGAGCGCCGTTCCGACGCCGCCGCAGACAATCGTGCTGACGATTATTTCAGATACGGCATTGAAGCCGACAAACAGGCAGATAAATCCGAGCGTACCGATAAAGGTCTGCTGCTGTCCCTTTGCTTCAAACAGCCCTCTGACATAATCGGTATTGCCGAAGAGCAGCACCAGCGAGCCCATAAACAGGACCGTATTGAACAGTGCCGTGCAGAATCCGGTAACAAAGCTCGCGCCGGAGCCGCCGACCTTTTTCGAGAGCGCATTATGAATCAGTCCGACGAGAAAACCGTCCAGCGCACGCGGCACAAACCGCTGCACAAACGCCAAAAACGGATTGATTCCGAAAAGGACTGCGCCCATTGCACTCGGAACGCCGATCTGGATGCATTGCAGGAAGCTCATGATTCCGAATACGGAACCGATAATCAGTCCGCCTGTCGGTCCGAGTGCGATTGCCGCAATGGCAATCGGAATGACATTCAGCGTAATGGAAAGCGGTCCAATCGGAATCGTACCGATCGGCGTGCATGAGAATAAAATCACCATCGCCGTCATGAGTCCGAGAATCACGATCGCCTTCGTCTTGTCTTTTGTTTGCATTTCAAAATTCCTCCTTGTTGTTATCATTCCCCGCAGGGATACAATACAGCAGCTTCATTATAGCGCAACACAAACAAAAAGTAAACGGTTTATACCGCTCTGTAATCTTTTCTGTGCAAACATGAAAAAGGGGCTTGCGTTTTTAAGCAAAAAATGTTATAAGCAGACAATGTCTGCATGAATTGATCAAAAGCACGCCGTATGCAGTTCCCTCAAAGATTTTTCATTCTCCCCCCATTGAAATTCAAGTGTGAATA
>CAMHUJ010000219.1 GCA_946188175.1 uncultured Ruminococcus sp. | reverse complement strand
GACGTCTCCGAGATTCGATATATCATATTTAACGCCGGAGATCTTCTCTGCATCAAGCAGCAGGCGTTCCATTTCATCTTTCGTGCCGCCGTAACCGAGCTTCAGGTTGTCGAGCATGGTATAATTCTGCTTCGCAAATCCCTGATAGGCATTCTGGATGCTCTCCATGCTGCTGCCCATCTTATTAGCGTTGTCGGCCATATCAACAATCGCTTTGTCCGCGATCTGCGCAGCCTTAACGGTATCTCCATCCAAAGAGGAAATCAGCGCAGCGCTGAAAGATGTGACCGTCTCCATGTACTCATTCTGAGACAGTCCGGCAGTTCGGAACGCTTTACCTGCATTATCAGCAACCATCTGAGCAGCATTAGGAATGTCACTCATCGACTCGGCATAATTGCCCAGGTCGTCTATATTTGAGTTGATAGCCGCAGAAACTGCATCAGCCATAGCCTGCGCATCGTCTGCATTCATCTGGTAAGAATCAGTCAGATGCTTAACGAATCCGTCCATATCCGCTGATGCTGTTCCGATGCCAAAAGTCATAGCATCTGCAACTGCGTCCATAGACGATCCGACATCATTTTCCCATTCTTTGAATGCACCGGCGTTATCATAAACTTGCTGGCCGAGCTTCTCCCAGACGTCATCGCTCATCTCATCAAGTGCTTGCTGACCGATTGCTCTAAGCGAACCGGATACATCCCCGAACAGAGTTTCAACGCCGCCGATCAGCTGCTCATAGTCCGCGTATGCTTCGAGTGCCTTTGTTCCGAGCGCAGCCATTGCACCAGATGCAGCAGTAATCGCACCTGTGATTGCTGCCATACCGGCTTTTGCAATGCCGCCGAGTTTTGACAGCCCTGCTTCAAAGCCGGATTTATCAATACTGGTATCAAATTTTAATGTGCCGTCAAATGCCATACGATCCCTCCATTCACGGCGGATCAGTACGGCTCATAGGCTCATTGTACTTGATTTCCCTCAGTTATTTTCACTTCAAATTCGCGCTTGCAGCCGCGTGTGCATTTCACGAACACGCCGCTGCATTGCGCTGTATTGTCATAAAGAATTGTTTTGGCTCCGCAGTACGGGCAGCGCAGCCATTTCCGCTCGATCGGCGGCTTTTTTATGTGTTCCACATCATCGCTCCGATCATTTCATCATCCAGCTCAAACGGCAGTGCGATCTGCCGCTGAATCTTCGCTATCTGTGCCCGTCTGCGCTTATCCGGAATTTCGTTCAGATCTGTGCTGCGGTATCCGACTCTGCGCATGGTCATGCTCTCATCAGGCAATGCGCGCAGCAGAGACAGGAATTCCCACCAGTGCATGTATTTGACAGATAGCAGGTCAATACCATAAAATCGTCGGAAATCGCCGAGGATGAATTTTGCATCAATGCCAAAATCCAGCACCGGCGGCTTCGGCAGCTCCGGTTCGTCCGTTTCTTCATCATCGTCCGGCTCCGGCGGAGCAGGTTCCAACCCGTCACCGCGAAGGAAACCGAGCAAACCGGCGATCATGCCGGCTGTAATTCGTTCAGGCTCCGGATCAATCCACATTCCGCAGAGATTTACACGTTCTTCTTCGGAAAGAGATTTTTCAGTGACCATATCCGCAAAGCCCAGCCATTCCCGAAAATCAGTCAGGACACGGTATTCCTTACCGTCAGCTGTGATGCAGTCCGGGAATGGCTCATACAGAATGTTGATCATTTTGATTTGCGGATTTTCTTCGCCGCAGCACGCTTCTGCGCACGATTCGGCTGATACTTTTTCAGGATCGCATTTCGGCGTTCCGTAGATGCTGCGGTCTGTGCCTTGACAAAGTCAAGCAGGCTTGCATACGCTTCCTCATGTACTGCTGCGCTCATCGGTTTGCCGACAAAGATTTTGTCAGATGTACCTGCACCGAACAGATGATCAAACAGATTGCGGTACAGCATACAGTAAGCGCGGATTCGTCCGGACGCTCTTCCGTCGATCCGGATTGTTTTTTCCTCATCTGCCATTGCATCGAACGCGGTTTCATAACGTTCCATAACTTCGGCATCTTCAAGATCGAGCGGCAGGGAGATCCCGTTGATCTCCCACACCTTCGGATTTTGATTCTGGCTCATTGGCGCATTTCTCCTTTGTTATCAGGTTTCGGCAGAAAACGAAACAGTTGCCCAGTCGTCCTGACTTGCGGCAGTACCCTTGATCTGGTCGCCGTTTGCCTTGAAGCTGCCGGAATACTTGTAGATATTGGCATCGTCGCCCTCGGAACCCGGCGAAACGGTATACGGGCGCTTGTATGCCTCGCCGGTCGCAGTATCCACATTGATGATTTCACGGACGGCATCGGCACCGTAAAGCTCCTCGTTGGTGATCTTGACGATATCTGTCAGGACCGGATCGTTGCGGTGCTTATCGAAGCCGTAGCTGATCTCCGGTGCAAAGCCGGTGACGTCAGTGCGCTGCGTCGGCTCATCGACATACTTGCGGCTGTACTCCTGCGGATTCTTGGACTGCGAGAGCCCAGTGAAATACTTCATGCGGTGATAAGTGGTCGTTGTGGTGGCCGTACCGCCGGAAGTGGTTGTAGTGGTCACGCCGTAAAAACTCAGGATTTTGTGACGCTGTACGATTTCAGGCATTTTTACTCCTCCTCGTAAAGCAGCCGGAGCTGCATCTGATATCTGGCGGTATTACTGTCAGCATCGAAGGCATAACCGCCCGTCAGCACTTCGATGGATACCGGCGTTCTGCCGTCGAGATCAGGCAGATTGCCGTTCAGGTTGTTGTCCGTGATCCAGTGCTCGAAATGCTCGTAGAACGCGAGATTCTCAATACACTGGTTGACATCCGCGCTGTAAAACTCACGGGATGCAAACACGAACAGAAATTGCTTCATGCAGCCGCCGTCCGTATAGCGCCTGAAAACAGGATCGCACGGCACTGCCTCCACAGAATACTCGATTGCCTGATCGCCGAGATAATCGACATACAGACAGCCTTCTTCATCGAGCTCCGGAAAGGTCAGCACGAAGTCGCGGACGCATTCGATCAGTGATTTCATTTACTTTCCTTCCTTCGCTGTTTTCATGAGTTCTTCCAGGTGATCTGCTTTCATGCGGTCAAGCCATCGCTTACCGCGCAGCCCTCCGGAATGCCCTTTGTTGATGTAATATTCCCGCCTTGCTCTCGGCTCTGTGTTGATGATGACGCCGGGACGCTCCTGCTTGTGGGATTTGCTCATCTTACCGCGGTTCTTGAATCGTGGCTGCGCGATCGGCACATAGTCTTCCATGAGCGAGATTGCTTTTGCGTCCAGAGCGTTCTGTCTGGTTGCAAAGGCTTTCTGCACATTGCCCTCGAAATCCGGCGGGAATTCTATGCCTTTGAACTCGATCATTTCGCTGTCACCTCGATATGCTGCACACGGTCAGAGCCATAGCGGAAATCTTTGACGGATGTGACCGTCATCGCGGTTTTCGACGGCTGTGCATCATCAACAGCGCCGCGCATGATGCGGTCATCGACTTTCGGCATATAATCGCCGAGGTTTGCAGCGGATACGATCATCAGGATCTTGTCATCCGGGTTGCGCGTGATGCCGTTTATGGTTTCGCCGTTCGTGTCCTCCCAGTAGGCTGCGCCTGTCTGGTGGCGGATATATGTCGGCGTGTGGTTGACAACGGCTTTTTCCCAGATTGTGACCGCGGGTGTGTTAGTGAACATGGCGTTACTCCTCTCCGCTGTACATATCCAGAAGACCGTAACGCTGCTGCATCAGACCGAGGTCTTTCAGCTCGTTACGCAGGAAATACAACGACTGCCCGGCATTGAGATAGCTCATTGTCAGGCTGTATGCGCCGATGCTCTCAGTGCCCTGTGATGCGACTGTGTTGCTCTCCACGCTGTCCAGCGCTCTGCACACAGCCTGCACAACCACAGATTTGACTGCAAGCGCGAAATCTTCACCGGTAACCGGATCAGCGATCATTTCATCAATGTCTTTCCGGTATTTCTGTGCAAACAGCCGGAGCTTTGCGGACGCCTGCTCAAGCAGGACATCCGCAGCTTCAGACTGTTGGTTTGTCAGCGATCTGCCGAGTGCTGTGATATCCTCGACAGATGCATACACAGCACCCATTCAGATCACTCCGTTTCGCAGGTCAGGCCGGACAGATCATAGCGCTGGACAACGGTCTCGCCGTCCTTCGTGATCTGAACGACAAACTTCTGACTGAGCTTATCGGTGATCTTGAAGACGCCGTTCTTGTCAGGATCGAGCTCAACAAGCCCGCTTCCGGCAGAAGGCTCAAGACCGACTTTGACGGTGCTGGTTTCAATGTCAGCATCCGGGAACTTGAGGCAGAGGAAATTTCCTGCGCCCCAGACCTGAGTGATCGCGTTGTCGCCGTCGAGATACTTCAGCGTGCCGGTAATGGTGCTGCCGGAGATGGT
>CAMHUJ010000218.1 GCA_946188175.1 uncultured Ruminococcus sp. | reverse complement strand
CCCTCCTGGAAGTAGCGGTCCTTGGAGCCGCATTCCATTGCGCCGAGCGAGCCCATGCCGCGGTAGACCTTGAACTGTCTGCCCTGATAGATTTCGGTTGCGCCCGGTGCCTCATCGCAGCCTGCAAACAGACTGCCGAGCATGACGACATTTGCGCCTGCTGCCAGTGCCTTGACGATATCGCCGGAATACTTGATGCCGCCGTCTGCGATCACCGGAATATTATACTTCTCGGCGACACATGCTGCATCGTAAACCGCCGTCACCTGCGGCACGCCGATACCGGCAACGACACGGGTCGTGCAGATCGAGCCCGGGCCGATGCCGACCTTGATCGCATCCGCACCCGCCTGAATCAGCGCCTCCGCGCCCTCAGCCGTTGCGATGTTTCCGGCAATGATCGGTGTATGCGGATATGCTTCCTTGACCTTTTTCAGGCTGTTGATGATATTCGCGCTGTGACCGTGTGCGCTGTCGAGAACAAGGACGTCTGCCTTTGCGTCGATCAGTGCACCTGCACGGTCGAGCAGGTCCTTCGTCACGCCGATTGCCGCGCCGCAGAGCAGTCTGCCGCCGGAATCACGCGCAGAATTCGGATACTTGACGGATTTTTCGATATCCTTGATCGTGATGAGACCGCGCAGAATGCCGTTGTCATCGACGATCGGGAGCTTTTCGATCTTATTGGAACGCAGGATATCCTGTGCTTCGGAGAGGGTCGTGCCGACCGGTGCGGTGATGAGATTGTCCTTCGTCATGACCTCGCTGATGCGGATATTGAAGTCCGTCAGGAAGCGCATATCACGGTTTGTGATAATGCCGACGAGATGACCGGACTTGTCCACGATCGGAACACCGGAGATCTTATATTTGCCCATGAGCTCATCTGCATCATAGACGAAGCGGTCCTCGGTCAGCGAGAACGGATTGACGATAACGCCGTTTTCGGAGCGCTTGACCTTATCGACCTCGTCGCACTGCTTCTCAATGGTCATATTCTTGTGAATGATACCGATGCCGCCTTCACGCGCAATGGCAATCGCCATTTTCGATTCGGTGACCGTGTCCATTGCCGAGGTCATGATCGGCGTGTTCAGCATGATATCGCCTGCGAGCCGTGTCGCAAGACGGATCTGGTTCGGTGTGACATTCGACTCTGCCGGAATCAGCAGCACATCATCGAAGGTCAACCCTTCCTTAGCGAATTTTCCTGCATTCTGAATCATAACTTTTCCTCTCCTTTTCCGTCACTCGGTTTCCTTTGTCAGAAGCTGACAAAGCGCCTGTAGGTCTTCCTTATTATAAAATTCCAAAGTGAGCGTACCCTTCTTCTTGCTGCCGGATACCTTCACTTTTCTTCCGAGGTGACTGCCGAGACTGATCTCCATTTCCTCATAGTAGATCTGCTCGGATGTTTTCTGCTTTTCCGCGGGTTTCGCTTCCGCAGCTTCCTTCTGCACGAGCGCTTCGATCTCGCGCACGGTGATGTTATCCTCAGCAGCCTTTGCGGCACAGCGCAGCAGCAGTGCCTCATCCTTGATACCGGCGAGCGCCTTGGCGTGTCCGGCGGAGATTTTGCCCTTTTCGAGATAATCCTGCACCAGAACCGGCAGATTCAGAAGCCGGAGACTGTTCGCAACCGTGGAACGCGAGCGCCCAACGGTCTTTGCAACCTCCTCCTGCGTCATGCTGAACTGCTGCATCAGTGCCTGATAGCCCATAGCCTCCTCAATCGGATTGAGGTTTTCACGCTGGAGATTCTCGATCAGTGCGATCTGACTTGCTTCATGGTCTGTCATTTCGCGGATGATGACCGGCACCTCCGAGAGACCGATGCGCTTTGCGGCACGCCAGCGGCGTTCGCCTGCAACGATCTGATAGCGGCGCTCCCCGATCGGTCTGACGACAATCGGCTGAAGCATGCCGTGTGCCTGAATGGACTCCGCGAGCTCCGTCAGTGCTTCATCGTCGAAGCGCTTGCGGGGCTGCGAACGGTTCTGTTCAATTTCAGCGATCCGCACTGTCTGCACACCGCTTGCCGGATCCGCGGCATTCTGCTCAAACAGGGAGCTGAGTCCGCTGCCGAGTCCGAGTCCGCCCTTTGCCATATTCTCGCCTGCTTTCTGTGTGTATAATGATTTTCCGCGCAGCAAAGCCGCAGATTATTTTCGGCTGAAAATAAAGCGCTTCGGCTTGATATCGGGAACAAGCGGCTCACCGAGCATTTCATGCGCGAGCATTTCGTATGCCTCCGAGCCCTTGGACATACGGTCGTAATAGAAGACCGGCTTGCCGTGGCTCGGCGCCTCCGAGAGGCGGACATTCCGCGGAATCCTTGTCTGAAAGACCTGATTCGGGAAGAATTTTTCGACCTCTGCGACGACCTGCTCCGAAAGATTCAGTCTGCCGTCGTACATGGTAAAGAGAATGCCCTCGATGCTCAAGCCTGCGTTATACTTGCTCTTGACGATCTTGATTGTTTCGTAGAGCTGGGAGAGACCCTCGAGCGAGAGGAACTCCGCCGTCATGGGGATCAGGACGGAATCCGCCGCGACGAGACTGTTGAGGGTCACGAGGCTGAGCGAAGGGGGACAGTCAATGAGAATGTAATCGTAGGAGAGGCGGCAGTTCACGAGCGCCATTTTGAGCCGCTCGACGCGGTTATCGAGCTCGATCAGGTCGATTTCGGCGCCTGCAAGAGAAGACTGTGCAGGCAGCAGACTGACATTCTCAAAGCCTGTTTCGATGATCGCATCCTGCACGCGGCATTTGCCGATGAGCACCTCATAGCTGGAAAAGAGCAGTGCACGTTTTGCGACGCCGAAGCCCGTTGTGGTATTTCCCTGCGAATCGACATCGACGCAGAGCACTTTCTTTCCGCGCATACCGAGATAAGCGCCGAGGCTTACGACGGTCGTCGATTTGCCGACACCGCCTTTTTGGTTCGCAAATGCGATGATTTTACCCATACAGGGGACGCCTCCTTTTTCACATCCGGAACCGTATCCGGTTTACAAAAAGCTCTGTCTGTTTCTTATCATTATACCATATTCAAAGCGAATTGTAAAGGGGTAACGGCGGCGAAAAAAGGGGAGAAAGGCAAAAACAAAACAGAGAAAATGCATTCATTCTGAAAGTGAATTCTGTGCAATTTTATCCCTATGATGATTCCGGACATGCCTGCCGCATGCACCGGCCGTACCTTGCACGCTTTCATGATCATCCGTTTCCCTCCGGAAACTTTAACTCTGTTTTTTTATTGCTATCATATATTTTTCACAGAAGAACGTATAATAAAAGCATAAAGCCAAGGAAAACAGGCGTTCCGGCATCCGTTGCCGCGGCGCATGAGATATCAGAAAGAGGTGCTTCAAAATGTTTGATCAGAACGACAGGAACTTCGATCCGTTCAATTCCGGCAGCACAGAACAGGACCCGATGCAGCAGAATGCCGGCTACCCTTCACAAAATATTCCGCCGCAGCAGCCCGCAGGCGGCAGCTACTACTCTCCGCGCAGCGGCTATCCGAACGGCGGAAACGGCGGCTATATCCCCCCGACAGGCAGCGGTCCGGTCAATGACTATCCCGGTCCCGAGCAGCCGAAGAAGAAGAATCACAAGGGGCTGAAAGCGATTGCAGTCTTCGCAAGCGTTGCATTCGTTGCATATGCCGCAATCCAGTGCTATCAGTTTGCAACGGAAAACGAATCGCTGCGCTCCTTCCTCGGCAAGCAGAATAACCAGATCACAGAGGAATCGCAGGCGGGCACAACCGAGAAAGCCGCCCAGAAGCCTGCCAAGACTGAGGAAAGCAAAACGCAGACCGATTCCAAAGCAGCCGAGCCGATGAGCTTCATTGAGCTGGCAGCGCGCAAGGATGCAATGAGCATTCCGGATATCGTCGATAAGGTCACGCCCGCAACCGTCGGCGTCTCCTCGACCTTCCTTTTCCAGGGACAGACATCCTATTCGATGTTCGGCTTTGATTTCGGCATGCCGCAGAACACCGAGCAGGAGGTTCCTGCAACCGGCACCGGCATCGTCATGTCGGCAAACGGCTCGAATTCCTATTATATCATCACCAATGCGCATGTCATCTATGATACCAGCGAAAAGTATCATATGGGTCTTGCGAAGAAGGTCGAAATCGTCCTGAACAAGGATTATTACGAAGACGATACGCCGATTGAAGCGGCAATCGTCGGCTACGATGTCGCAGAGGATATCGCCGTGCTCAAGATCGACACCGATCAGAAGCTGGTCGTTGCCGAATTCGGCAGCAGCGACGATCTGCGCGTCGGCGAACTGGTCATCGCAATCGGAAACCCGCTGGGCTTTGAGCTCTTCGGCTCCGTTTCGACCGGTATTGTCTCCGCACTCGACCGCGAGGTCACGATCAATGACAAAACGATGAAGCTGATCCAGACCGACGCCGCAATCAACTCCGGCAACTCCGGCGGTCCG
>CAMHUJ010000217.1 GCA_946188175.1 uncultured Ruminococcus sp. | reverse complement strand
CATTTTCGAGAATGTGCTCTCGTGGAGTGATCTGACGCTTAATCTTTCTACATATGAGCTTTTCTGCGGCAAAAACTCCTTCAAGCTCGGTCTCAAGGAATTCTCCATGATGGAGCTGTTTCTCAAAAACGGAAGCCGGATTCTCTCCAAGGAAACACTGATCGTCAAGATCTGGGGTTACGAATCCGATGCGGAAAACAATAACGTCGAGGTATATGTCAGCTTCCTGCGAAAGAAGCTCGCACATATGAAATCAAAGGTCGCAATCAAAACGGTCCGCGGAGTCGGTTACTGTCTCGAAGAAAAGGACTGACGCCGTCTGTACGCATTCTGAGAGGAGGGATGCAGCATGATCAGAAAACTCAGGCGCAGATATTTGATTACGAATATGGCACTGCTGAGCAGCACACTGCTCGTCTGTCTTACCGTGCTGTTCGGTTTCCTCTATCATTCTGAGATCAGTTCTTCGTATTCGATCATGCAGGAGATGATTCAGGATACGCAAATGCCGGATACGCAGCAGCAGGAGGAAGCAGAGCCGACTGTATATCAGATTGCGCCGGAAAATGTGCCGCTCGGCATGGATACGCCTGTCGGTGAACAGGAAGAAAGTCAGACGCAGCCGGAGGATCAGCAGCAGGAAGAACAGTATGAGATCGTTCCGGAAATTGACCACAGAGATCACGGTCCGCAGGAGCCTGAGAATCAGGAAACGGAATATTATCAGAATTACGATCAGGAACGCGGCGACCATAAACCCGATGAACAGATCAGCCGTAATTACCGCGACGGCAGATCTTCTGCCATGCAGAATGATTACTGGCAGGATAAGAACGGTCATCAGCCGAATAACGGCTATTGGGACCCGAACTGGAATAATAACAACAATAACAATAATGATGATAAGAATGACGAAAACAATAACAATGAGAATAATAACGGCGATCAGAATAATCAGATGCCGCAGTGGACAAATCCCTGGATGAATCCATGGATGAATCCATGGGCAAACCCGTGGGCGAATCCCTGGGCTGTTCCGTATTATAATCCGAACTGGCACTGGGATCCGAGTTTCCAATGGAATCCGGATCAGCAGCAGCCTGAGAACGCAGATTCTCAGCAGAACAGCACTGACCCGCCTGTTTCGCAGGATACCGAAGCACCGGATACTGAACCGCAGAGCGAACCGGAAAAGACCGATACAGAGGCGCAGCATCACAGTGAGAAAACCGATAAGACTACGGTTCCGCTGATGACCAGACCGCGTGACGACAGACAATGGCATGAAGGGTGTATCAATACATGGCCCACATGGCCGACATGGCCATCAATGACGCAGCATACCGAACAGCCGGAAGAAGGAAATGAATCCACGGCAACAACAACCATTCCGCTCATGTCCGCACAGATTCTGATGAACGAAACACAGCCGCCGCTTGTACCTGTTCAAGAAGGACAGTATGTTCCGGATGCGTTTATTGCAGAGCTTGACGATGACGGAAATATCGCCGCCTATAACAGCAATGAGGCAGGCTCCTCTGAGGATGAACAGTTCAAAACCGTACATCACGCAGTCAACGAGGTCAAGCGCCGCGGTTCCAAAGCCGGTGTCATTGAAATCGGCGATGCATCCTACCGTTATATGTGCAAACCGGATGACGCAGGCAAAATGCGGCTGGTGCTGCTCGACCGCACACTGGAGCTTTCCACGCTGAACCGTCTGCTCTTCATCTTTCTGATGATTACGGTACTCGGTCTGCTTCTGATGTTCGGGATCAGCCTCAAACTCGCAAACTGGACTGTCACGCCGATTGCGGTCGCATGGGAAAAGCAGAAGCAGTTTGTAGCCGATGCCTCACATGAACTGAAAACACCGCTTGCGGTCATTTCCGCGAACACCGAGGTTATTCTCGCAAATCCGCACGAATCGGTTGCGGGACAGAACAAGTGGCTCAGCTACATCCAGTCCGAAACCATGCGTATGTCGAAGCTGGTTTCCAATCTGCTGTCGGTCGCACGCATGGACAGCAGGAACAATAAAAAAGAAGCCGTCACCAAAGTATCGCTTTCTGAGGCGGTATCCAATGTCTGTCTGGTCTTTGAGCCGATTATCTACGAGAACGGCAAAACGCTCAATACAGTCATTCAGCGGAATGTCATGCTGAATGCCGAGGAAGACAATATCAAGCAGCTGCTTTCGATTTTGCTGGATAATGCCGTCCTGCATTCCGTTCCGAAGGCGCAGATCACGGTCTCGCTCTCGAAGGATGTTCAGGGCAAAATCCGGCTGAGCGTTGCCAATACGGCAAATGATATTCCGAATGAAAAGCTCGAGCATCTGTTTGACCGCTTCTATCGGCTGGATACTGAGGGCAGTCCGAACGGTTCAGGTCTCGGTCTCAGCATTGCAAGAAGTATCGTCCGGCAAATGGGCGGTACACTGACTGTCACGAGTGAAAACCGCATTGTGACCTTTGTTGCAGTATTTTCTTCGTAAATACAAGGAATTCCGCGGGTTCTGCCTGCGGAATTCTTTTTTTCTGCGAAAATGCATATGCTGACTGTGAGGTGAGCCTATGTTACATGCGCAGAACAACCGTAAAATGCTGACAGAAACCGTTATTCTGAGCAGCTTTTCCGTCGGTTTACAAGGGCTTGGATTGCTGCTGAATATTTTTCTCACGCATCAGCTCGGTGCAGCATCGGTCGGAGAAATCACGCTGATCGGTTCCTTTTACAGTCTTGCGGCAATACTCAGCGGCGGCTGCGGTTTTATTGCAGCAAGCCGTTTTATGTCAGAGGAGCTTGGACACTCAGTATCTCCGCAGCGGCTTTGCTGTGTGTATTTGCATGGCTTCCTGAAAAGCTGCTGCATCAGCCGGCGCTGAACGCGCAGACGATTCGTTTGTTAAGCGTTTCGCTTCCGCTTTCCGCCATTGCAGCCTGCCTGAAAGGACGCTGCTACGCATATAATCGCGTCTATCTGCCTGCTGTTTCGGAATGCATCGAATTTCTGCTCCGCGCCGGAACGCTTGCATTCTGCACGTTGTTTCTGATTCCGCGCGGTCGCATGACAGTCATTTCAGCATTTGCGTTGTCAATGATTGCAGGGCAGGGGAGCACGGTATTATTCCTCTGCTGTATTCGGATGCCGTACCGCGAAAACTGCAATATCTGCTCGTTTTCCTTCGGACGTTTCCTGAAACAGCTGCTGCCGGTCATGGGCAATGCATCTCTTGTTGCAATTCTCAGTACCACAAACGATGCACTCGTCCCGCTGACACTGCTCCAATTCGGCAACAGTCCGACAGAAGCGCTTGCGCAGTTCGGTGAATTTGAAGCAATCATCATACCGGCTCTGTTTTTTCCTTCGGTAATTCAGTGTGTCATGTCGGGACTGATCGTTCCGGAATTATCCAAAGCCAAAGCGGCAAATGATTCGCATGTGATTCGGCTGATAACCGAACGCGCACTCGAACAAACAATCGCCTATGCACTGTTTATTGTTCTGTATTTGGTGCAATTCGGCAGACAAATCGGTGAGACGCTCGGGGGAGATGCATTCACAGGTCAGATACTCCGTTTTATGGCGCCTGTGGTTCCGTTCATTTATCTGGAGATCATCATGGAAGGCGTACTGCGCGGGCTCGGAAAACATAATTTCTCGTCCGTTAATTATCTGGCTGAATATATTGTGCGTATTTCCGTGCTTTTGATATGTGTACCAATGTTCGGATTCTACGGTATCGCGGCTTCCTATCTCGCGTGTAATCTCAGCGGCAATGCTGTCCGGCTGTTTTTTGTCATTCGTATGACCGGACTGAAACCCGTATGGAAACGGATTCTGCTCCGACCGGCAATCGCTTTATTCGGCGCATGGCAGATCATGCTGCTGATATCAAAAATATGTATCATGCTGCGGTTTTCTGCTTATGCAGTCATGGCAGTCTGTGCTGGCATCAGCGGATTATGCTACGCAGCCATGCTGTATCTGATGAACCGGAAGAATCGGCAATTCAGTATTACAAAAAGCTGCACCGGTCTTTCAGTGTGACCGGTGCAGACATTATTTCAGTATGATCGGCAGCAGCAGCATCGCCAGATATGCCGCAGCCGACGCAGATAGTGCTACGACAATCAGCGGACAGCCGAAATACGCCAGCACAACCGCAACAACCGTTCCGGCAATCGCGGACGGAAGGTCCTGCGTCGCGTAGAATATCGACGGAATCGTCATTGCGCTGAGTACTGCATACGGTATATAAAACAGTACACTTTGGATAAAACGGTTTTTGATTTTCTTTCGGACAAAAGCAAACGGAATCATGCGGATGATATAGGTCGTCAGCGCCATGACCGCGATTGCGATGAGAATTCTCGTCATGCCTGCGCCTCCTCGATCTTTTCATCTGCATCCGGTACCGGAAAGAAAATCGCACCGACGACAGAAGCCACAAGTGCCGCAAGAATCATTGCAAAGCCGCCTGACA
>CAMHUJ010000216.1 GCA_946188175.1 uncultured Ruminococcus sp. | reverse complement strand
TCGCAGGTCAGATTACTTATGGAGCAAGCAAAGCAACCTTAGAGGCACTTACCCGCAGTATAGCCCTTGAAGTTGCCAAGTACGGAATTACCGTGAATTGTGTTTCACCCGGTCCCACGCAAACAGGATGGATTGATGAAGAATTTGAAAAGGTTGTTATTCCGCTAATTCCGATGGGAAAGCTCATTCAGCCGGATGATATCGCTGAAACAGTTTTGTTCTTATCCAGCAAGCTGGCAAGGATGATTACAGGTCAGGTCATCAAAGTGTCCGGCGGAAAGTCACTCTGATTTCCCGCAGAAACACTTTTCTGAAATGAGAATATCCAAAAACGCGAAGCAGTCTGAACATGCTGCTTCGCGTTTATTTATTTGATCCGGAAAGGAGCAGCGCCCCCGTTCAGTCCGGAGGCGCTGTTCCCATTGCATAGAAAGGTGGTTATATATCATGATTAAAAGGCTGTGATCATTTTCGCAATATATTTGAGAATCATCAGGACATCGTCGCTGTCGGGGCTGCCGTTCTTATTGACATCGGCATTGACCTTACCCTGACCGGACACGTTTGCGCCGCTGTCCTCTGCGACGAAGCGAGCGAGCAGAACTGCATCCGAAACATCGACAACGCCGCTTTCATTGACGTCGCCGAGCATACCCTTCACAGTCGTCTGCGTCTCAGACTTCTGGGTCTGCTGGGTCTGCTCTGTTTTCTGCGTCTGCTTCGGCTCAGTGGTTTCCTTTTCCGGCTCATCGCCGACCTCATAAACGGCCTCGATGCTGACATTCGCACCGTTCGCGGTCAGATATGCAGTCGAAGAGGTCTCAGAGGTGCTGTTAGCAAACTCCGCACCGGTGATCTTCCAGCTGACGAAGTGATAGCCGTCGGCAGCCTTCGCCTTGACCTTGAGCACGGTATTCTGCGGATAGGTACCGGACCAGTCCTGATTGAGCGTCAGCGTATTGAACTTGACGCCGCCCTTGGAGCCTGCGCTCTTGACGGAAACCGTGACATTCTCGGCAGAAATCTTGCCGTTCAGTGCATTGCGGACGATATTGCGTGCGCTCTCTGCGCGGCTCTGCCAGAAGTTGCTGATTGTCGTGACTTCCTTTTCAAATGCCTGCGCAGGATTGGTCGTCTGCGTCTCCTGACCGGGCTGCTGTCCCTGCTGACCGGGCCACTGTCCCTGCTGTCCGGGCTGCTGTCCCTCATTCGCATCCTGATTCTGGTCCTGCTGCTGACCCGGCCACTGCCAGTTGCCCTGACCCGGCCACTGACCCTGCTGACCCTGATTCTGGTCCTGCTGCGCATCGCCGGGCGCCGGCTGTGCAGGCTTTTCGCTCTCCTGTCCGGATTCCTCTGCCGCAGCAGTCTCCTCCGGAACAGCGGTATCATCCTGTTCGCTGATTTCCTCCTGTGCCGGAGCAGGCTGTGCAGGCTGCTGATTGCCCCAGTCGCCCCTGCCCGGCCAGTCGCCCCTGCCCGGCCAATCGCCCATGCCCGGCCAATCGCCCATGCCGGGGAAGTTAAAGCCGCTGGATGCGCCGTAGGAGAAGCGCTTATAGGTTTCGATCATGGAATCGGTATATGCGGTTTTCAGCTCAGAAAGGCGCGCGAGCACCTTTTCGGAGCGGTAATTCTCATTGCAGAGATCATAGTATGCGCGGACAAAGCGGTTACGGAAGTCATCGTACTGGAGCAGACCGAAGAACAGCTTGCCGATCCAGCCCTTGCCGGTTCTGAGCTTATCGAAGGTGCTGGTGCTTGCATTGCTCTGACCGTACAGACCCTGACCGTATTCGGTATCAAAGAGGATGAAGCGCCACTGACCGTCTGCATATTTCTTATCCGGATCGACTGTCTCGGTCTTCCAGAGTGCATAGTTATTGTCGCCGAAGTCGGAGTTGCCGACCATGAGCTCAGTTGCCATATACTGTGCAAAGCTGTCGAGATCGAGCAGCTCGCGGAACTTTTCATAGGTTGCCTCATCGGCATAATTTGAAGATGTTGCGAGATTCTTGAGCGATTCATAATCCGCCCAGCCCTGATCGGAGCCGTCGGAGAGCTCGTCGGTCTTGATCATGCAGACGGACTCTTCCTTGACCTTATAATGATCTGCGATATATTCCTTGCCGATTTTCTCAACGATATTGTAGGTACCCCAGAATTCGCCGTCGATGAAGACGACGCATTCGGTCTGTGCCTGCGTACCGAAGTCCTTATCCGGCACCATTTCCTGATTCAGGCGGTCGCGGATTTTGGTCTTGTCGTCGTTGCCGCCGTTGCGGAGCGTGAGCTTCTCGAAGGAGTCAATGACCTGTCCCTTGTGATTCGTGAGCTTGCCGTTGAAGAAGTCATATTTCAGCTTCGGCGTGCCGTACTCGGTACGTGCATAGAGGTTAAAGCTCTTCTGGGATGCAGAACGCGTTGCCGCACCGTGCATACGGATGCCGACGCCTGCGCTGTAGGTCGCCTGACCCTGCTCAAAAACGGTGATATGTGCCGGGCGCTCCCACTCCTTGCCGCTCTGGGTATAGTTTGCGGGATGAGCCCACGACTGCATCATATTGCCCTGCGAGGTATCATAAATCTTACCCTTGACATAGATGCCCTTGTCGTAATCGAAGAGGTTATCCGGATCGGTCACGAGAGAGATAACGCGCATCTTCTTCTCGATATCGCCGCCGGAATAGCCGATGAAATAGGTATTCGTTGCAATATCGCTCTGATTGCCCTGTGCATCGACAGAGATTGCTCGGACGATCATCGCCTTGCGGACGGGCTCGGTCGGTGCCTTGTAGCCGTCGGCGATATCGGTCTTTGCAGCGTATACATCCGGCTCAGAGGATTTGTCATAAATCTTGATCGAGCCGGAGAATTTTTCGGAAGCGGTTGTCGGATCGCTGCCGTCGGTCGTATAGTAGACCGTGCAGCCCTGATCCGCGGAGAGCGTCAGATCGAAGCCGGAATCATAGAAGCCGCTGCCCTTGGAGAACTGCGGTGCGGAAACGACGAGCTTCTGCGTGACATTGGTCGGATTCGCCTTACCGACGGAAAGATCGGAAACGATTGCGAACTGGCTGCTGCCGTCCGGCACTCTTGCATATGCCGTATCGTCGGTCATAGCCGGAAGCTCAATGGATTCGAGCACCTTGCCCTGCGCATCCGAGAAGATCACCGTCTCGCCGCTCTTGGAAAGACCGAATTCCGCGCCCTTGGTGCTGCTGCCGGACTTGACGCCGCAGTAAACGACCAGATAGCCCTTCGACGGAATGACGGTACCGTCCGGAATGACATAGAGCTTCGGCTGCGCTGCATCATCGGAGAGCGCATAGCCGCCGACCGCCGCCTCACTGCTGCCGGTGTTGTAGAGCTCGATATAATCGTAGAACTCACCGTCCGGTGCCGCGACCTTGGTGTTCTTCGTGCAGATCTCATTGACGACGACCTGACCTGCCGCAAACGCGGACATCGACGGCATTGCCGCCATGCTGCCGGCTGCCATCAGGACGCTCATGCAGAACGCAGAAGCACGCTTCATTTTTTGCAATTTCATAAGAAATCCTCCCTTTTTCATGTTACTCCCGCAAAATCATAGTTTTATTTATCTTTATTCAGATTATCGCACCTTAACCTTAAATACAACTGAAAGACAAAAATAAATTTCAAAAAATAAAAATCCGGCAGTGCATGACTGCCGGATTGTCGGATCAGATTCTGGATGCACGCTGTTTTTCGAGCAATGCCTGAATTTTATCATGCGGATTGATCACGGTCGTGATCGAGACATCGTGATTGATCGCCGCAGTAAAATAAGCTGCATACTTGGAAACATCGACCTCATGGAACCACGGACGCTCCAGCAGCTCCGGCATGCGGTAGGTCAGGTTCGTACCGAAAACGGCATCGAGCGTACCGTTTGCATACGCCTCATCGAACTGCTCCAGACCGTGTGTAAAGAGCCCGTAGGTCGCATAGGCGATGATGCGTGCGGCACCTCTGGACTTGAGGTTCTTGCCGAGATCGAGCATCGAGCCGCCGGATGCGATGATATCATCGGCAACGAAAACGGTCTTGCCGTCCACGGGATTGCCGAGGTATTCGTGTGCGACGATCGGGTTCTTGCCGTCCACAACGCGGGAGTAGTCTCTGCGCTTGTAGAACATGCCGAGATTGACGCCGAGCATGGTTGCGTAGTACATATTTCTGCCGAGTGCGCCCTCATCCGGCGAAATGACCATGAACTTCTCCGGCGACATATCGAGATCGGGGAAGGTCTTGAGCATGGTCTTGAGCACCTGATAGGACGGGATCACATTGTCGATGCCCATGAGCGGCACGGCATTGTTCACGCGCGGATCATGTGCATCAAAGGTGATGATATTGTCAACGCCCATAGCCTGAAGCTCCTGCAAAGCGCAGGCACAGTCGAGCGATTCACGGTAGTTTCTGCGGTGCTGTCTGCCGCCGTAGAGCAGCGGCATGATGATATTCAGGCGGTGTGCCTTGCCGGAG
>CAMHUJ010000215.1 GCA_946188175.1 uncultured Ruminococcus sp. | reverse complement strand
CCTGCCGACGCTGCTGGTGCTCTTTACGCTGATCACCCGTCTGCTCGTGCTGCTTATGGGCGGTCACTTCCTGTTCTTCAATGAGCCGACAATCGAAGAAACAAAGCTCTTCTCGTTCTTCTACGATCATATCAATATCTTATTGTAAGCGATACGAAAAAATTTTCCTGCACCTCTGCTTTGGATTCTGCCGCAGCAGAGGCGCAGTATTCCATTTTCAGAAAGGAGCGCGTATCCTCTGAACAGGGGAGCGCGGGTATCATATATGGTTCTTTGCAGTCATTGTAAAAAACGTCCTGCAATCGTGTTTATTACCTCCATGCACGGTTCGGAGAAGCGGAATGAGGGTCTGTGCCTTGTGTGCGCAAAAAAGCTGAATATTCCGCAGGTCGCCGAATACATGGAGCATATGGGCATCTCGGATGAGGACATCGAACAGATGAGCGACCAGATGATGGATCTGCTCGATAATGAAGATGAAAACTTTGAAATGGGCGGTGCAAGCACCATGCCCGGCTTTATCCAGCGGCTCTTTACCGATCATCCGGTGACGGATTCGGAGAAGGAAGCGCCGAAGGATAAGGAGGATGAGCCGAAAAAACCGGAAAAGGCAAGCGATCTCTTCGGCAGATTCGGGGATAAATCCCGCGACAGCAAGGAGGACCGCAAGTCCAGAAAGAAGGAGCGCAAGAAGGAGCTCAAATATCTCGACAGCTACTGCACAAACCTCAGCAAACGCGCCGAGGAGGGCAAAATGGACGGCGTCATCGGCAGAGATACCGAGATTGCGCGCGTGATCCAGATTCTCTCGCGCCGTCAGAAGAACAATCCCTGCCTGATCGGTGAACCGGGCGTCGGCAAGACGGCTGTCGCGGAGGGCATTGCGCTGCGGATCGCATCCGGCGATGTGCCCTTCCACCTCAAGGATAAGAAAATCTATCTGCTTGATATGACCGCGCTCGTCGCAGGTACGCAGTTCCGCGGTCAGTTTGAGAGCAGAGTCAAGGGGCTGGTCGAGGAGGTCAAGGAGCAGGGGAATATCATCCTCTTTATCGACGAGGTGCATAGCCTTGTCGGCGCCGGTGACTCCGAGGGCTCGATGAACGCTGCGAATATCTTAAAGCCGGCACTCTCGAGAGGCGAGGTACAGGTGATCGGTGCGACCACCTTCACCGAATACCGCAAGTATATCGAGAAGGACGGTGCGCTGGAGCGCCGCTTCCAGCCGGTCAAGGTCGATGAACCGACGATTGAGGATACCGTTGAAATCCTCAAGGGCGTTGCAAAATATTACGAGGAATTCCACCGTGTGCATATTTCTCCGGCGATGCTGCGGCTCTGCACGGTGCTCTCCGAGCGCTATATCACGGACCGTTTCCTGCCGGATAAGGCGATTGATCTGCTGGATGAAAGCTGTGCGTATGTCAGCATCCGGCATCCGGAGCTGACCGAGCTCGACCGCCTGACGACCGAAATTGCCGAGAAGCAGGAGCAGATCGACGAGATCGAATCCGACCAGAATCCGGATTATCAGAAGCTCGCGGAGCGCAAGGGCGAGATGATTCGCCTGAAATCGCGCTTCGATGAACTGACCGAGCATCCGGTCGAAGTCAATGTCGAGGCAGGCGATCTTGCGCATGTCATTGAAATCTGGACGGGGATTCCCGCAAACAAGATCGAGGAAACCGAATATGCCAAGCTGCGCGATCTGGAGCCGCATCTGAAAGAGCATATCATCGGACAGGACGAGGCGATCTCCGCGCTCGCAAAGGCGATCAAGCGCAGCCGCGTGCAGATGACCGCGCGCCGCAGACCGGCATCCTTCATCTTCGTCGGACCGACCGGCGTCGGCAAGACCGAGCTTGTCAAGGTGCTCTCCTCGGAGATGTTTGATTCGACCGAGCCGCTGATCCGGCTCGATATGACCGAATACATGGAAAAGCACGCAATTTCGCGCATGATCGGTTCGCCTCCGGGCTATGTCGGCTATGACGAGGCAGGTCAGCTCACCGAGAAGGTCCGCCGCAGACCGTATTCCGTCATTCTCTTTGATGAGATCGAAAAGGCGCATCCGGATGTCATGAATCTGCTGCTGCAAATTCTCGATGAGGGTAAGATCGACGATGCGCAGGGCAGAACCGTCAATTTCGAGAACACGATCATCATTATGACCTCGAATGCGGGCAGCACGGATAAATCCACGGGCGTCGGCTTTAACCGCACCGAGGAGGAAATCTCCAAGGAGAAGGCGCTGAAAGCGCTCAAGGACTTCCTGCGTCCGGAATTTGTCGGCAGAATCGACGAGATCATTGTCTTCAAGCCGCTGACGGTCGAGGATTACGCACGCATTGCCGAGCTGATGCTCAAGGAGACTGCCGGTGCACTGTCCGAGCGCGGCATCCTGCTCGACTGGGACGATGCAGCGCTGAAAGCCGTTGCGGAGAAGTCGCACGGTCACCGCTACGGTGCGCGTGATATCCGCCGCGTGCTGCGCGAGGATGTCGAGGATCCGATTGCCTCGATGATCGTCGATGCGGAAATGCCCCTCAGACTGCTGCATATCCGCGGCACAGAGGAAGGCGTCAAGGTTGAATCCGAAGAATAAAAAAGACTCCGGCATCGGTTTCGGTGCCGGAGCTGTTTTATAGATCAGCAAAAAGCAGATGCAGAGAAATCTCCGCATCTGCTTTGTTTTATTCACTTGGAACTGAAATCAGACACAGCCCTGTGCCTTCATTGCCTCAGCAACCTTCAGGAAGCCTGCGATGTTTGCACCTGCAACGAGGTCATCACCGAGACCGTACTCGTTTGCAGCGGAGATGGATGCCTTGAAGATGTTTGCCATGATGTTCTTCAGCTTTGCATCAACCTCTTCCGCAGTCCAGCTCAGACGCTCGCTGTTCTGGGACATTTCCAGACCGGAAACTGCAACGCCGCCTGCGTTAACTGCCTTGGACGGTGCAACGATCACGCCTGCTTCCTTCAGCAGAGCGATTGCCTCGTTCGTGGTCGGCATGTTAGCGACCTCAACATAGTACTTGACGCCGTTTGCGATGATCTTCTTTGCTTCCTCAACGCCGACTTCGTTCTGGGTTGCGCACGGCATCAGAATGTCAGCCTTGACGCCCCACGGCTTCTCGCCCTTGAAGAACTTTGCAGACGGGAACTTGTCAGCATAGTCCTCAGCGCGGTTGCGGCAGGATGCTCTCATCTCGAGCAGGAACTCAACCTTCTCATCGGTGGAGATGCCGTCCGGATCATAGATGTAGCCGTCCGGACCGGAAATGGTAACAACCTTACCGCCGAGCTCGTTGACCTTCTTAATGGTACCCCATGCAACATTGCCGAAGCCGGAAACTGCAAAGGTCTTGCCCTTGATCTCATCCTTGAAGTAGTCGAGCATGTTCTGGACATAGTAGACAGCGCCGTAGCCGGTTGCCTCCGGACGGATCAGAGAACCGCCGTAAGGAATGCCCTTACCAGTCAGAACGCCGGTAAACTCGTTCTGGAGTCTCTTATACTGACCGAACAGATAGCCGATCTCACGGCCGCCGACACCGATATCACCAGCCGGAATGTCGAGGTTCGGACCGATGTGACGATAGAGCTCAGTCATGAAGCTCTGGCAGAAACGCATAACCTCAGCGTCAGACTTGCCCTGCGGATCGAAGTCGGAACCGCCCTTGCCGCCGCCCATGGGGAGGGTGGTCAGGGAGTTCTTGAAGGTCTGCTCGAAGCCAAGGAACTTGATGATGCCGATGTAAACATTCTTTGCAAAACGGAGACCGCCCTTGTACGGACCGATCGCGGAGTTGTACTGGACGCGGAAGCCGCGGTTGACCTGCAGCTTGCCGTTGTCGTCGATCCACGGCACACGGAAGATGATCTGGCGCTCCGGCTCGACCATTCTCTCGATGACACCGGCCTCAACGAGGTCAGGTCTCTTCTCAACAACAGGCTCGAGGGTGCTGAGCACTTCAGCAACAGTCTGGAGGAATTCCGGCTCGTTCGGGTTGCGCTTTTCAACCTGCTCGTAGACGGACTTGAGGTAAGCATTTTTCAGTTCCATAACACAAATCTCCTTACAAAAAAGTTCGGGACGTTCATTAGCCCACCTCATAATTATACTCTATTTTCCGCTCTTTGGAAATGTTTTATTATATCCTATCTGAAACCGAAAAAACAGCAGATTTATGCAGAATCATACTGCTTTATGATATGATACTGTCATATTGTATCATCAGATAATATGAATAAACAGTGAACATCGTTAAACATGAGACAAACTGTATTTCTCAGCGCTACAACTGCAAATCACTCTCGGTCAATCTGAATCAAACTGTTCAAAGCTGCACAGGCTCTGTTGCATTGTCTTCCGCATCACGGTTTCAGGCACTTTTTATGATGTGATATGTTGCATCAAACGCAATATAATTATAATTCATTTGGCGAATTGTGCTTAATATTCCGATTCGCACTTTAATTGTTATCACTATCGCCGAAAATGAAGTAAACGGATT
>CAMHUJ010000214.1 GCA_946188175.1 uncultured Ruminococcus sp. | reverse complement strand
CGATACCGCCCGTGTGGAAGGTACGCATCGTCAGCTGGGTACCCGGCTCACCGATCGACTGTGCGGCAATGATACCGACCGCTTCACCGACGGAGACCAGGTTGCCGTTTGCAAGGTTGATGCCGTAGCACTTTGCGCAGACACCCTTCTTTGCCTTACAGCCCAGAACCGAACGGATCGTGACATGCGTGATGCCTGCATCGACGATGCGCTGTGCATCGGTCGCGGTCATTGCGCGGGTCTTCGGAATGAACAGCTCGGATTTCTCATCGCGGAGATCCTCAACGAGATATCTGCCGACGAGACGCTCCTGCAGGGTTTCGAGGTCACGCTCACCGTCGTTGATGCAGTAGACCTCGATGCCCTCGGTCGAGCCGCAGTCGATCTCGCGGATGATAACATCCTGCGAAACGTCAACGAGACGACGGGTCAGGTAACCGGAGTCCGCAGTACGAAGTGCGGTATCAGCCAGACCCTTACGGGCACCACGGCTGGAGATGAAGTATTCGGAAATGTTCAGACCTTCACGGTAATTGGAACGAACCGGAATTTCGATCGTTGCACCGGAGGTGTTTGCGATCAGTCCGCGCATACCTGCGAGCTGACGGATCTGGTTGATCGAACCACGGGCACCGGAATCCGCCATGATGTTGATCGGGTTGAACGGGTCGAAGTTTGCCTTCAGTGCCTCGGTGATCTGATCGGTCGCATCCGCCCAGACCTTACAAACCTTCTCGTACTTGACCTCGCCGGAGATATAGCCGTACTGATACTGCTCATTGAGCGCATCGACCTCTGCATCAGCAGCCGCAAGGATATCCTTCTTCTGCGGCGGAATGACAGCGTCGATAACCGCAACGGTCAGACCGGAACGGGTCGAATACTTATAGCCGAGCGCCTTGATGCGGTCGAGCACCTCTGCGGTCGCGGTAACACCGTGAACCTTCAGGCACTGGTCGATGATCTTGGAAAGGACGCTCTTCTTGACGACCTGCGTGATTTCGAGGTCGAATTCGTGCTCGGGATCGCTGCGGTTGACAAAGCCGAGATTCTGCGGAATGATCTCATTGAAGATCAGTCTGCCGGCGGTGCAGTCGATGATGCGGGAGACCTTCTGTCCGCCCACTTCCTTCGTCATGCGCACTTTGATCTTGGAATGCAGCGTGATATCGTGCTCGTCGTAAGCCATCATTGCCTCATCGACATCGCGGAAGACCTTGCCCTCGCCGGGCTCGCCGTCCTTGACCATGGTGAGGTAATAGGAGCCGAGCAGCATATCCTGCGTCGGAACAGCAACCGGCTTACCGTCGGAAGGCTTGAGCAGGTTGTTTGCAGCAAGCATGAGGAATCTTGCCTCAGCCTGTGCCTCTGCGGAAAGCGGCAGATGAACTGCCATCTGGTCGCCGTCGAAGTCAGCGTTGAATGCGGTACAGACCAGCGGATGCAGCTTGATCGCGCGGCCCTCGACGAGAACCGGCTCGAATGCCTGAATACCGAGGCGGTGCAGTGTAGGTGCACGGTTCAGCAGAACCGGATGCTCCTTGATGACGTGCTCGAGTGCATCCCAGACATCATCATCCGGTCTGTCAACCTTTTTACGGGCGGACTTGATATTCTGAATCTTGCCCATATCGACAAGACGCTTTAAGATAAACGGCTTGAAGAGCTCCAGTGCCATTTCCTTCGGGAGACCGCACTGGTACATTTTCAGCTCCGGACCGACAACGATAACGGAACGGCCGGAATAGTCAACACGCTTACCGAGCAGGTTCTGACGGAAACGTCCCTGCTTACCCTTGAGGATATCGGAGAGCGATTTCAGCTTGCGGTTGTTCGGACCGGTGACGTCCTTGCCGTGTCTGCCGTTGTCGATGAGCGCATCGACAGCCTCCTGAAGCATACGCGCCTCATTGCGGACGATGATGCTCGGCGCATTGAGCTGGAGCATACGCTCAAGACGGTTGTTTCTGTTGATGACTCTGCGATAGAGGTCATTCAGGTCGGAGGTAGCATATCTGCCGCCGTCGAGCATGACCATCGGACGGATATCCGGCGGAATGACCGGCAGGATCGTCATGACCATCCACTCCGGACGGTTGCCGGACTGACGGAATGCTTCGAGGATTTCGAGACGCTTCAGCAGCTTGCCGCGCTTCTGGGATTTCTGCGCGGTGCTTCTGCCGGTCGATTTCTCATCGAGCTTCTTGACCTCCTCCTTGAGCTGATCGCATGCCATGACGAGGTTGTTCTTCCACTCCTCATCCTCTGCGGCAGCACAGAAGGAGCACTCGCGGCAGTTCTTGCCGAGCTCGCAGTTGCGGCAGGCTTCGAGCTCATCCGGCTCGAGGCTGAGCTTGCCCTCGGAAATCAGCTGATCGCGGAACTTATCGTAGCGGTCCTGACTGTATTCCTGAAGCAGATGCAGGATTGCGCTTGCACCGATCTCCGCCTTGAAGGCGCCGGGGTTCTTCGCATTTGCCTGCTGATATTCCTCCTCGGTCAGCGTCTGCTGCTTGAGGAGACCGGTCACATACTGACCCTCATGCACCGGATCCGGATCGCCCGGGTCGGTGACAATATACTTTGTGAAATAGATAACAGCTTCCAGATCCTTCTGGGAGAGGTCGCCGAGCACCTGACGGATGCAGGCAGGCGTACCCTTGAAGTACCAGATATGCGCAACCGGTGCAGCGAGCTCGATATGACCCATGCGCTCGCGGCGGACCTTTGCTCTGGTGATCTCAACGCCGCAGTTCGGGCAGACCTTGCCCTTGAAGCGAACCTTCTTGAACTTGCCGCAGTAGCACTCCCAGTCCTTGGTCGGTCCAAAGATCTTTTCGCAGAACAGACCGCCTTTTTCCGGCTTCTGTGTACGGTAATTGATTGTTTCCGGACGCTCGACCTTGCCGTAGCTCCACTTCTGAATCTGCTCAGGGGAAGCAAGACCGATTTTTATGGAATCAAAGGTGGTGAATTCCAAAGTGTTCCCTCCTTGTTATATGTCGGGGATGCAGCGCAGCTTTTCACATGCTGCCGCGCTGCAAATTTACCGTTTCGTTCGATTGATCGGGATTACAGATCGTCTGCACCGAAGAGATCGTCGCCGTCGGCGTTCTCCTCATAGGCAGCGGAATCATCCGGATCATCGAAGCCGAACTCATCCTCTTCGTCCTCCGCAGAGGCATCTGCTGCATCGTGGTCGATTTCATGGGTCTCGGTATCCTCACCGTACATAGCGGTGTTATAGCCGGCAGCACCCATGTCCTCGTTCTCGTAATGCGTCGTATCTGCGGTGTTTTCATCGTCAAAGTCGGAAGGACCGCGCGGCGGGAGATCGTCATCGAAGCTCTGCTTGAGGTCGATCTCCTGATGATCCTCGTCGAGGACGCGGACATCCAGACCGAGCGACTGCATTTCCTTGATCAGAACCTTGAAGGATTCCGGAATACCCGGCTTCGGAACATTCTGACCCTTGACGATTGCCTCGTAGGTATTGACACGGCCGGTCGTATCGTCAGACTTGACCGTCAGGATTTCCTGAAGCGTATACGCTGCGCCGTATGCCTCGAGCGCCCAGACTTCCATTTCACCGAAACGCTGACCGCCGAACTGCGCCTTACCGCCGAGCGGCTGCTGGGTAACCAGCGAATACGGGCCGACGGAACGTGCGTGAATCTTATCGTCAACGAGGTGGTGGAGTTTCAGATAGTACATATAACCGACGGTAACGCGGTTATCGAATTTTTCACCGGTTCTGCCGTCGTAGACGGTGAACTTGCCGTCCTCGGAGAGCGGAATCGAAGTGGTATCAATGACCTTGTCCATCGGTGCGAGCTTGAAGGTCTGCTCGGTCTTTTCGGCATTGACCGCATCATTGCGCTCCTGTGCGAGGCGGAAGCACTTGCGGATATCATCCTCGTGTGCGCCGTCGAAAACAGGTGTCATGATGTGCCAGCCGAGTGCCTTTGCAGCCATGCCGAGGTGAACCTCGAGCACCTGACCGATGTTCATACGGGACGGAACGCCCAGCGGGTTCAGGCAGATATCGAGCGGCGTACCGTCTTCCAGGAACGGCATATCCTCTTCCGGAAGAATACGGGAGACAACGCCCTTGTTTCCGTGACGGCCCGCCATCTTGTCGCCGACGGAGATCTTGCGCTTCTGTGCGATATAGCAGCGGACGATCTGATTGACGCCCGGACCGAGCTCATCGCAGTTTTCGCGGTCGAAGATCTTGACATCGACAACGATACCGGATTCGCCGTGCGGCACTTTCAGGGAGTTATCGCGCACCTCGCGGGCCTTCTCGCCGAAGATGGCGCGGAGCAGTCTCTCCTCGGCGGTCAGCTCGGTCTCGCCCTTCGGGGTGACCTTACCGACAAGAATATCGCCTGCATGCACCTCCGCACCGATGCGGATGATGCCGCGGTCGTCGAGGTCTTTCAGTGCATCCTCGCCGACGTTCGGGATGTCGCGGGTGATTTCCTCGGCGCCGAGCTTGGTATCGCGGCACTCGAGCTCA
>CAMHUJ010000213.1 GCA_946188175.1 uncultured Ruminococcus sp. | reverse complement strand
CTGCGGATTGCCCTCGTCGAAAATCAGTGCGCTGCCTGCACTGCGGATTTCCTCCTTGGTATCTGTGATCTCAGTTTCGATTTCCTGTAAAATCTGTTCGAGCTCCGCATGACGGCTGCTGTCGTCCGTGCTCTGCAAGCGTTCCAGATACTCATACTGCTTGGCTTCCAGTTCGGAGACCAGTTCTCTCAGACCGAGGCTTTCGTCAATCTCCAATCGTTTCAATAGATCGCGGTTCATGTATGTTATCCTTTCCTGTTTATGCAAACATCAGGCAAGCATTGCCTGAACATCCTGAAGCCTGACCGTCAGCAGCATCTCATTGCGCTGCTCCGGCGTCATGCTGAGATCGGAGAGCAGCGGTGCAATGCGGAGATTTCTGCGGCTGATCAGCTGCTCGACCAGATTGCGGATGCCGCGTGCATTGCCGAAATCGGCAGCCTGTGCGCGCTGTGCAATGAGTGACTGCAAGAGCGGATCGCAGCCCTCCTCCAGCACCATGCCCTTGCCTTTGACCATACCGTGCAGAATGGAGAGCATCTCCTCCGGCGTATAATCCTCAAAGAGGATCTCATTCGGAAAGCGGCTGCTCAGTCCCTGATTGACCTGCAAAAAGCGGTCCATTTCCTGTGAATAGCCTGCAATAATGACGCAGAGATCATTGCGGTAGTTTTCGATATCTGCAACAAGCTCGGTGATCGCCTCTTTGCCGAAATCGTTTTCGCCGCCCTGCATCAGCGCATAAGCCTCGTCAATGAACAGGATGCCGCCGAGTGCCTCCTCGATTTTCGCCTTGGTTTTCGCCGTTGTCTGACCGACATATTCTGCGACCAGACTGCTGCGGTCGCATTCGATCAGCTGCCCGTTCGAGAGCACGCCGAGCTCACGGTAAATATTGCCGATGATGCGTGCGACGGTCGTTTTACCCGTACCGGCATTGCCCTTAAAGACCATGTGCAGCGTGCCGAAGCCCTGCGGGGACATACCGGCAGCCTTCATCGCCTGATTGACCTGTACGGTCGCAACAATACGGTTGACCTGCTCCTTGACCGACGCAAGTCCGGTCAGCGAATTGAGATCATCGAGATAATCCTGAACGGATCTGGATTTCTGTTTTTCGGCAGCACCGGCAAGACGCTCGAAATCCTCCTTCTTGATGATGAGGAAATCATTGGTGCTGAGCGAGCCTGCATTCTGCTCTGCAAGCTCGGCGATGCGCGATTCCTGTGCGCGGCGTACTTCCTCAAAGACATTGCGCACGCCGCGTGCGTTGCCGAAATCCTTTTTTCTGGCGCGGCTGTCGATCAGCGCACGGATCGCCTCATCTGTGCCGACATCGAGCAGCATTTTGTTTGCTTTGGTGATATCTTTGAAAATCTGCACCATTTCATCGAGGGTATAATCCGCGAAGTTGATGACCGTCGGGATGCGGCTGCGCAGACCCTGATTCTTATCGAGGAACTTGTCCATTTCCGGACCGTAGCCTGCAAGGATGACCATGAAGCTGTCGCGGTGATCCTCGATCTCCTTGAGCAGGGTCTCGATTGCCTCCTTGCCGTAGGTATCATTATCGTCGCGGCAGAGCGAATATGCCTCGTCAATGAACAGAATGCCGCCCATTGCCTCCTTGACCTTTGCACTGACTTGTTTGTCCGTTGCGCCGTAGATATTGGAGATCAGGTCCTTGCGGCTGCATTCGATCAGCTGTCCCTTCGGCAGGACGCCGAGCCGCCTGTAAATCTTTCCGAGGATGCGCGCAACGGTAGTTTTGCCCGTACCGGCATTGCCCGTGAAGAGCATATGCAGTGTGCCGTGACCGCTTTCCTCCAGACCGATCTCCGCTTTCATGCGCTGCAATTTCTCATGCCGGACGATGCCGCGTACCTGCTCCTTGACCGATTGCAGACCGGTCATGCCCTCGAGCTGACTGAGCAGCTCCTCGACCGTTTCGACATTGCCGCCGCTTTCGATATCGGCTTCGGTGATGATGTAATATTCCTTGTCGGTTTTGCGCCGCTTGTCGCGCAGACGGTTTGCAACATTGCGGATACAGGATTTCAGCATCCCGTCAATATCGCGCGCATAGGCAAAATCAGTCTGGGCGGCGGCGTTTTCCAGCTTTTTCCGGAACAAAGGCTTTGCATTCTCCTCGAGAACAAAGCTGCTTTTTGCAGCGATTGCATCGGTAATCTGCATCAGCTCGTCAATGGAATATGCTCCGAGAATGACCGGCTCCAGCATGAACAGATCGGCAAAGCGCCGCTTTTTCAGGAGCAGCTCCTGCGATTCCTGTTCGCGTCCGGTGATGATCAGCATGACGGCACCGTTTGCCGCCGTAAAGGCTTTTGTCAGCTGATCGAGGATTTTCAAGCCGACGCCGTAAGCATTGCCGTCGTCGAATTCATGGATATTTTCAATGAGTATGCACTTGTTTTCCGCACTCTGAAACAATGTCTGGATGCTGTTGTGCAGTTCTTCGTCAGAATCGCAGAGCAGCGAATCATAATCGGTGATGACCGGAATCGCATCGTCTATCAGTCCCATGCTGTGCAGTGCGCGGCATGCAGCAAATGCAGCGGTCGTCTTGCCGCAGCCATCCGGACCGAAAATGCGGAGATTCTTTTGCAGTGTCAGTTCTGCTTTGGATTTCCGTTTTTCGAGCTGCAGGAGACTGACGATATCGTTCAGCGGTATTTTGAGCGCCTCCATGCCGATGATGCCCTGCATGCTGTTTTCGACAATTGGTGCGATTTTCGGCTTTTTGTCTTTTTTCGGCGGATCGGCAGTTTTTTCCGGTGCCGGTGCGGACGCATTTCCCGCCGGTACGGGCTTTGACAGATCAAAGGTGAGATGCATGAATACATCATCTTTTACCCACGGATTCTGCCGGACAGCTTCAAGTCCGGTGCCTGCCTTAATCGCGGTGCGCAGATCGGAAGCGTAGCTGCTTGCCTGCGTATGATCGGGGAAAAGGCGCATCACTTTCTTGCAGAGCCGTTCTGCATCCTTATCACGCCCTGCTTCCAGATACAGCGATGTGAGCCGCAGCATATAGCTTGCCTCATACTGAATATCGAGAAAGCGCTCCAGTGCCGCGATCTGTTCTTCATCAGACGCACCGGTCCGGAATGCAAGCTCATACCGCGCCGCATTGTAATAATAGCCTTCGGTATCAGCCTGCGGCAGCGCAAGATATTCCTGCAATGTTTCATAGTTTCCGGCGGCAAGGCAGACGCCTGCGATCATGCCGAAGCGTTCATCGCTGGGTTCGAGCAGAAAGCTCTGCACATACCACGGAATGCTGCTTGAAAATGCACCGTGCATCTCGTATGCTTTGCCGATGATATGCGCTTCGCGCGCGGAAGTGCACTGTGCCGGTGAAAGCGCCGCACTGTCGCGCATGATCTTGTCATAATCCTTCTCATCCTTTGGTGCGAGCATATCCATTTGCATTCACCTTTCGTATTCAGCTGACGTCGTAATCTGCGATCAGTCCCGTGAGCTTTTCGATCTCCTGATCGGAAAGATTGGAGATGCGGTTGAATTTGAATTCCGTTTCATAGCTGACTGCCGGAATGCGCAGCCAGAGATGTACAAGCTGAGAGGGATCAAGCCGCAGTTCGATCTCCACGCGCGTCCCCTTCGGCAGATTCGGCGGCAGCAGAATCTCCGCCTCCGAAATGATGCGGACATCGCACAGCTCCTTGAATTCGCCCTCCGTGACGGAAAGGTCGATCTTCTCCTGATTCTCCGAGGCGGTCCGGAACGGCAGACAGGTCTCGGCAGGCAGCGTCGTATTCCGCTTGATGAGAATGCGGTTGTATTTTTTCAGCGTCAGCTCATCGAGCGCGGAAACGCCGATGGAATGCGAACAGACATCGGAAATGATCTTCGCATCGCTGCTGACGGCTTCCAGCTGCTTGCCGAACAGCGCCGCGCCCATGGCGACGACCTCATCGGGATTGACCTCGTGCGAGGGCGTGATGCCGAGCAGTGCGCTGAGCTGCTGCTCGATATACGGGATCCGGCTTGAGCCGCCGACCAGAATCACCTTGTCGATTTCCTTTGCGGTGATGCCTGCATCCGCAATCGCACTTTTGACACAGTATTCCGTGCGTTTATAGAGCTTGGCAACGATCTTTTCAAAATCGGCGCGGGTCAGCGTATAGCTTTCCTTGAATTCGCCGGTGCGGATTGGAATGACAGCCTTTTCCTGTCTGCTGAGGCTGATCTTTGCCTTTTCCGCGCGGTTGAACAATTCCTGATAGACATCGAGATATTCTTCATCCTCGAGATCGACGTCATATTCATCCTCGATATAATCATGAATCTGCGAGACAATCTCCTCATCGAAGAATCTGCCGCCGACATTCTTGATGCCCTTGGTGCTCTTGACGTTGACCTCGCTGCCGTCCACGCGGATCAGCGTGACATCGAAGGTGCCGCCGCCGAGGTCATAGACCAGAATATTCGCGTGATCAAGTTTGCTCTTGACGGCATAATACAGTGCAGCGGCAGTCGGC
>CAMHUJ010000212.1 GCA_946188175.1 uncultured Ruminococcus sp. | reverse complement strand
AGCATGCTGCAAAATCATAAAAGATTTCTTAGACAGTACAGTAAACTGAAATCCCGATTAGACAAGGAGAATCTGCATGAAACAAGGAAGCAAAAAGCACGGCTGCCTGACGGCGCTGCTGATCTCGCTCATGATGCTTGTGGTCCTGATTGCCGGTCTGCTGATTATCCGCGCAGTCAAAACCAGCAGCCGGAGAAAAGTACCGGCAGGCGGCATCAATGAGAGCATGTATGTCGATATCAACGGCACAAAGCAGTGGATCAATATTTACGGGCAGAACAGGGAGAATCCCGTGCTGCTCTATCTGCACGGCGGTCCCGGCAGCGCGGTCAGCCCGTTCGGCGGCGCCGTCACGAAGAAATGGACGGATGTCTATACGGTCGTGACATGGGATCAGCGCAACTGCGGCAAGAGCTATTCCGAAGATCAGAACGGCACGCCGATCACGCTTGCACTGATGATGCAGGACGGCAGGGAAATGACGGAATATCTGCGCGAATATCTCGGTGTTGAAAAGATCACGCTGCTCGGGCATTCCTGGGGCTCCTATTTCGGTGCGAATCTTGCACTGGAACATCCGGAATACTACGACTGCTTCATCGGCGTCGGGCAGCTGACCGACTGGCAGCGCAATGAGGAGATGTTTGAAGCAGAGGCGAAAACATGGGTCGGCTCCGATCCGGAGGGGAAGAAGCTGCTTGCAAAGCTCGGCGGTGACGCGCACAATTATGCGAAATCCGCGCTGCTTGCAAAATACGGCTACAGCGATATTGCCGACGGCGCGGACTTCAATTCCTTCGATGCGATGCTGAACAATCCCTATTATTCGCTCGGCGACTGGCGCAGATATTTCAAATCCGACCGGAAGGTCTATGACGACTTTTTCGGATCGGCGGAGTTCCGGAGCTTTTCGCTCTTCGGCAGAACCGAGTATCAGATTCCGTATTACAACATCAACGGCGGCGCGGACTACATGGTGAATTTCCAGCTCGCGCAGGAATATTTTGATACGGTCAATGCGCCGCGCAAAAAGCTCTATCTCATGGAAAACACGCGGCACGGACTGCTGCTCACCAAAACGGAGGAGTTCTCTGCAATTCTGCATGAAATCGCAGCCGCAGAGCATCCGCAGTAAATGCAAAACGGATAATACGCACTGTTGTCTTTCGGAGAATTGCAACAGTGCGTATTATTTTGCTGCCGAAATTGTAAATTTTTTATCACCATCCAGTTATTTGCGAAAATTGCTTGAAATTTTGTGAAAACTGTGGTATAATCAAATCGTGAACTATACTCTTTCAAAGAGGGAGGCGAGACAAATGAATTCGGCGCAGTCAGACAACCGGAAGAAACAAACAGATGAGAACGATGCTTTTTTGCAGCTGGGATTTGTTCTTGCCTGTGAATACGACAGCTTCTTTATTATCAAAACAAAAGATAACAGCTATATCCAGTATTGTCCTGACCGCTGGCGGAAGATGCTGCTGAAACGCGGCGAGGGCGCGGATTTCATGGAAGCGATGCGGAATCTCTGCGATTCCTGTGTTGCAAAGGAGGACAGAGCGGATTTTCTCGAGCTGTTCAGCAGGGAGCATCTGCTGGAGTCCCTTCAGCGGAATGAGACCTTTACGGCGCATGTGAAATTCCATATGGAAGGCAGCGCGATGTATCATGACATCAAGGTTCTGCCGTTTGCGGCGCCGGAGGAGATCGTGGTCTGCGTCCGCAATGCCGATATGCAGGTGCGGCGCGAGATCCGCATCAATGCGGAGCGGAAAATCTATCAGAGCATCGTCGATGCGCTCTCAAACCGCTATGAGGTGATCTATTACGTCAACCTTCTGACCGGTGCGTATTCCGAATACAACGCCAGCGAGACCTATGCGAATCTGGAGGTCGGCAAGACCGGAAAGGATTTCTTCCGCGATACACAGCGCAATATGAAGCGCGATATTTATCCCGAGGATTATCAGATGATGCGCGATGCCATGGATCCGGAACATCTGCTCAGTACGATCCGTGAGAACGGCTCTGCGTCGATCAATTACCGGTTGATACTCGGCGGCGCGCCGCGATATGTGACGCTCTATGCGACGCATCCGACGGATGACCCGCTGCATCTGATCATCGCGGTGGCGAATGTGGATGCGGACGTCAAACGTGAGATGTCCTACCGTGAGGCACTCGGCAGCGCCATGATGCTTGCGACGCAGGATGCACTGACCGGTCTGAAAAACAAGCACGCCTATGCGCAGAAGGAATCCGAGCTGGATAAACGGATCGCAGCACATGAACCGGCAGCCTTTGCCGTGGTTGTCTGCGATGTCAACGGACTCAAAAAGGTCAACGATACCAAGGGACATGTTGCCGGAGATGCATATATCCGGTGCGCCGGTCAGCTGATCTGCACGACCTTCACGCACAGCCCCGTTTACCGCATCGGCGGCGATGAATTCGTCGTGATGCTGGAGGGCAGGGACTATGAGAACCGTATCCGTCTGATGCAGAAGCTCGGCAGACTGGTTGAGGAGAACGACAGGCAGCAGCAGGTGACCCTTGCAAGCGGAATTGCCGATTACAGCCCCGAAACGGATATTTGCGTACAGGATGTATTTGAGCGTGCAGATTCTGCAATGTACAGGCAGAAAAAGTGCTCGCGGTACCGGAGCATGTCCGTAAACCAGAAACAGAAATCCGGGGCGGAAGAAAAAATACCGCAGTAAATACAGATACAATTACAATTACAATGACTTGAAGGTAGGTGCAGCATGATGACTGTGAACCAGAATATCAGCTTTTATCAGAAAATGGAAAAGCTGCTCTCGATCATGACGAATCTCAGGGGCTTTGAATTTGATGAACTGAACAGCGTGCTTGCAGACATGTGCATGATGTTCCGCATTTCCAAGGGCGTTCTGCGTTTCTATCAGGGCATGAATTTTGAAATGCAGGATAAGGGCGACAAATACGTCTGCTATGACAACGACAAGGGCGGCAGGGAGATACACAGAATCCGCATTGTGACCCGTATCAATGCCGTCGCGACCTGTACGGTCTATATGGCGGACGATGAGCCGCCGCTTTCGCAGGAGGAATTTGAAAAGGTCGATCTGGTCATGAAGACCGTTCTGAGCTTCGTCAGCCGCATCCGTCTGCAAAATGTTGTGGAGATGCTTGCGTTCCATGATGAAAGCGGATTCTATAACCTGCGGTATTTCCTGCGGAATCTACAGCAGCTCAATGCACAGAACCTGCTCGGCGGAAAGGTTGCAATTCACTTTAATCTGCGTCATTTCTCGCTGGTCAATCAGGAATTCGGCACAGAAGCCGGTGACGTCATTATCAGAAATTATTATAACGGACTGAGCGACCTGATCGGTGACAGAGGCGTTGTCTGCCGGCTCGGCGGCGACAATTTTGTCGCGCTCTGTGAGCAGCCGCTGCTCGATGCGGTGATCGCATATCTGGAGGGGGCGCCCGTGCCCTATGATGCCGGTTACGAAAGCCGTGTCATGGTTTCGGCGAGCGCCGGTATATTCCAGATTCCCGATGCGTTTCAGATGCATGATCCCGGCGAGATCATGGACAAGATTATCACCACATCGCAGACGGCGCGCAGCGGAAACGGGGCGAAGTATATCCGCTATTTTACCGAGGATCTGCTGATTGACAAGGAACGGATTATGCGCGTGCAGCAGCGTTTTCCGGAGGCACTGCAAAACGAGGAGTTTCAGGTTTACTATCAGCCGAAGATCGACCTGCAAACCGGAGCGCTATCCGGTGCAGAGGCGCTCTGCCGCTGGGTGCACAAGGGCGAAATGATTATGCCCGGCGCGTTTATTCCGGTGCTGGAACGCAATACGGATATCTGCAAGCTGGATTTCTACATGCTGGAGCATGTTTGCCGCGATCTGCGGCAGTGGCTCGATGAGGGCAGGGATGTTGTACGTATCTCAGTCAATTTTTCGCGCCGTCATATGATGGACGTAGACCTGCTGAATACGATTCTGAGCATCGTTGACCGTTATGAGGTGCCGCATCAGTATCTTGAACTGGAGCTGACCGAGACAACAACCGACGTTGCGTTCAAGGATTTGAAGCGCGTGGTCGGCGGCTTGCAGCGTGCCGGAATCTATGCTTCCGTGGATGATTTCGGTGTCGGATATTCGTCGCTGAATCTGATCCGTGAGGTACCGTGGAATGTGCTGAAGCTCGACCGCAGCCTGCTGCCGGAGAATAACGACGATCAGGACAGCGCGCGGAGCGTTATGTTCCGGCATGTTGTTGCAATGGCGCGGGAAATGGGACTTTCCTGCATCGCAGAGGGCGTTGAAACGCAGACACAGATTGATGCGCTGCGCGAGAACCTCTGCGGATATGCACAGGGCTTCTTCTTCGACCGTGCCCTCAGCAAAGAGGTCTTTGAGGAAAAGCTCTGCGGTTTTCACTATGAGGTGAAATAACAGCATACAATAACGGCACCTTCTGCGGTATCATCGGGCACGGAAGGTGCATTTTTCTCCAAAAGCAATAC
>CAMHUJ010000211.1 GCA_946188175.1 uncultured Ruminococcus sp. | reverse complement strand
ATTTATACGAAAATGTTGTAGCACAGATTCTTGCAGCAAACGGAAACGAACTGTTCTACTACACTTTCATGAAGGCACCTTCACGACACAACTATGAGATTGATTTCATCCTTGCCAGAAAAAATAAAATTTGCCCGATAGAAGTGAAATCGTCCGGATTCAAAGCACATGCATCATTGGATCATTTCATTGAAAAGTATTCTTCCCGCATTCTGCGTAAATATCTTGTCTATACAAAGGATTATGCGCTAGAAAACAATATGATCTATCTCCCCGTTTATATGCTGCCCTTCCTTTGAGTGATAAAAGGTGACAGACCTGTCACCCCTAACTGAATAGTAAGATCAGCCCTGATGTTCCCGAATATCAGGGCTTTTCTATACCCCAATAAAATCAAAGACAGGAGTGATGTATCTTGAACATGAGCGAAGAAGTCACCAATGTTACTCTACAGGTGACGGAGAAAGCGGTATCAACAGGTCTGAACGCAACGACCAGAATTGCGGAGATGTTCGCCCGATTGTTCCGGGAACTGATGGCAATGTCACGGGAACGCAATGCCAGTAAAGCCGGACGCGGCAACATCAGCGGCAGCAAGGAGAAGGTCAAGGAAACTGACCTGACTGACCTGAAGCCCGGATATGCCGCAGTGCGCGATCTGGAAAAGAGCGCACAGAAAACCGGCGACACAATCGCCACATCAGAGCATGGCATGAGCCGTGAGGATATGAAGGCTGTATGCCATAAAGCAAAGAAGTACGGTATTCCGGTCGCTTTCAAGAATCCGAAAGGCAAGGATAATATCTATGCTTGTGTCCGGGGTTCTGATCTTCCTATTTTCAAACAGATCTGCACCGAGGTCATTCAGGACAAAATCGCAGCAGCGCCGGAAAAGCTCGGCAATTTCAAGTGTGAGGAATGGGAGATGCCGTTTCTCACGGCAGAAATGAAAAAGCTGGATGTTGCCGCGATGTTTCCGAAATCCGATCAAGGCTCCTTCTGCCTTTACGAGGCGAAGGACGAAAAGCTGATTCGCTGCGCACGGGAGGAATTTGCAAAGAAGTATGCGGCATTGGAACAGGATGTTGCGATTTCAAAGGACGAACAGGGCTTCTATTCCATCACGGATAAACGAACCGGCAAATCCGTGACCTTTGACGAAATTCCGACACGAAAAAAACTGTCCGAGCAGATTCAGGCACAGTTCGGCTTTGACGAAAACAAAGCGAATATGTGTGTTGCGAAATTCGCGCAGGAGATGCTTCACGGTGCGGACCGTGAACGGCTTGTTTCTCCGAAAGTTCAGGAGGAGTTTGCCAATATCGGCTCAATGGTAGAACTTGAGGGAGAGCATCCGCTGGCATCGCATTATCAGTGCTGGCATCTGAAACCGAAGGATGATGTGTCACGGATCGTATTCCGCGACGGCGAATCCGGACGGTTTGCGATACTCGACCCGCTGAAAATGAGCGATAAAAAGATGCGGGCAGTTCTAACTGAACAGCTGGGCATCACGGATAAGGATATGCTGCACGCGCTGACAGATAAGGCTGACCGACTGGCACAGCACTATGAAAGAGAAGTCGCAGGAAACTATACTGATAATCACAGCTTCCATATGGATGACTTCAAGCCGGAGGAACTGGTCGAGCATAAGACAGTCGGCGCAAGCGGGCAGGAATATGTAACAAAGCTCAAACCGATTGATTCGGTGGAACAGACGATTGACCGCTCCGGCAAAAATCGTTTTGGCTCGACGGACAGAGATGTTTTTATACTCGATGTGAAATTCACTGCATCTGCACCAAGCGCTGACTTCAAAACAATAGAGACAAGTACATCATCGACCACGCTGGAGCTTTCCCTTTCAGATAAGAAAACCGGCATGAACATTCTGACAGAGATGTATAAGGAACATGGCGTTCCCGAAGCGACTGCACGGGAAATGGCAAAGTCCGTATTCAAAAAGGCACAGATGCAAAGTCCGGAGAGAGTCGTGCGATTGGAGGAAGTACGCGCCGAAACGATGAAGGTTGTATACGGCACGCAATCCGCAGAGGTATCCACTGCGGACAAACAATCGGCGGCGCAGAAGATCGCGGAACAATTCGGCATTCCGGTCGAGACCGCAGAGGAGATCGTCGAGAAAGCGGAGGAAGCGAAGAAAGCTGCGCAGGATGCTCCGAAGGAAACCGAGGCGGATGCGGTGAAAAGGGAAGCTGATGCCGAGACAGAAGCAAAGCAGGAGGCAAAAGCTGATGCTCCTGACGAGGATACGCCGAAGCAGACAGACACGAAATCTGCTGAACACGATGCAGAGAAACCTGATTCGGAAAAGGGCGGCAACGGTCATGAGCAGCACAAGGCACCGACGCAGGATGTGATCGATCAGGCAGCAGCCGGTGCAAAGCAAACGCAGGGCGCACCCGGCGGCGGAATGCCCGAAGCACCGAAGCCTCAGCCGAGAAGGAGATAAACTGTATGTCCGCTCCAAATAACGCACCGCGTCCGAGACCAAAAATAGACAAAGCAACCCTGATTGTGTACTCCATAATCGGGGTTTTACTATTGCTTGTCTGCCTACTGCTGGGCGCGGCAATGGATTATTCAGTTGTCAACGGGAAGGTCAATTCCGGCAAGATTGGGAAGTCGATCAGTTATCTGCTGTCACATCCCGGAAAAATATTTGCCGCACTCGGGACAAAGGGCAGCTATGCGCCAAAGATGGTCTTTTTCAGCATAATGATCATCGGCATCTTCGCTTTATACAAATACAGCGAGGATGTCAAGCGTCTGCACCGGCGCGGTACAGAACACGGCAGCGCGAAGTGGGGCAGCGAAAAGGAAATGGCGGCACTCGCTGATAAAGGAAAGCCCGTGCAATATCCGATCAAGAGATATGACGCGGAGCATCCGGAGGGTGTGCGTGTATTTGATGAGCACGGAGAACTATGCTGCGTTCAGATCGACAATAACATCATTCTGAATAAGGATGTGAAGCTGTCACTGAACTCATGGGATCATAAGCTGAATTTCAATGTGCTTGTCATCGGCGGTTCAGGCGCGCAGAAAACCAGAGGTTTTGCAAAGCCGAATATCATGCAGCTCAATACCAGTTATGTCGTCACCGACCCGAAGGGAGAGATCCTCGCTGCCGAAGGCGAGCTGCTGAGAGCAGCCGGTTACAAGGTGCGCGTGTTCAATACAATTGACATGGCGCACTCCAACAACTATAACCCCTTCCATTATGTCTACGATGAATTCGGACAGGTAGACGAAGCAAAGGTCAAGAGCATGATCGAGGTTCTCTTTACATCAACAAAGGGCGACGGTGAAAAAGAGGATTTCTGGTCTGAAAAAGGAAAATCGCTTCTGATTGCGATCGTCTTTCTTCTTCTGGCAGAATCGGAATACAATGCAGATCACTACACCGAAGGCGAAAAGAAAGGCATGGTCATTTCGGAAACAAGAGATGAATCGCACCTGAATTTCTTTTCAGTTGCCGCGAAGCTGCGCCGCATGAAATATCCCCCCCAGGGAAGCCAGCTGCCTGACGGCTTTTTCCTTACACAGAATAAGGGAGAAAGCAATGATGATTTTGAAGCAAGACGGGAAGCTGCATATCTCTGTGATCTTGACAGAGATTTTCTGGAGCTGCACCGCCGGAACACTGAAATCGGCGAGCTTGCGTTTGATCTTTACAGCGAGCTGCGCAACGCGCCGGAGGAAACCGGACAGAGCTTTATATCCAGTGCCAATGTCAAGACCTTCAATTTCAATCTGACCGGTCTGAAGAACCTGACCTGCACCGACAACATTCATCTGGAAATGCTCGGCGATGAGAAAACAGCATTGTTCATCGTCATTTCCGCAACAGACCCGACATTCCGCTTCCTGGCTGCGATGATGTATTCGCAACTTTTTGATGTTCTTTCAACCCGTGCCAATTTCCTGCATAAAGGCAGACTGCCGATCCATGTGCGCTGCATCATGGACGAATTCGCCAACTGCGGCGAGATACCGAATTTCAACGGCATCATTTCCTTTGTCCGCGGCATGAATATGTCGTTGAGCGTCATTATTCAGAATATGTCGCAGTTGAAATCCCGCTACGAGAAAACATGGGAGGAAATCCCCGGAAACTGCGACTCTATCCTGTTCCTGGGCGGTAAGGAGGAAAGCACGCTGAAAAGCATTTCCGAACAGCTCGGTAAGGAGACGATCGATGTGCGCGGGACGAACCGCACCAAAGGAAAATCGCCGTCCACATCGGAGAATAACAGCATTGTCGGCAGAGAACTGCTGCAAATCAATGAGGTCGGCATCATTCCGACAACAGATTGCATTCTGATGATGCGCGGTCAAAACCCGTTTTACAACAAGAAGTATGTGCTGGAAGAACACCCGAACTACAGATTCTCCGGAGATGCGGACGAAGCATTCCGCTTTGATCTGTCTCAGGTTCATTCCGTAACGATCGAAGAATTTGCGGCAGAACAGAAAGCCAAGCATAAACGCTATGAAGCGCGCAAGCAGCAGGAAG
>CAMHUJ010000210.1 GCA_946188175.1 uncultured Ruminococcus sp. | reverse complement strand
TCACGGAAAGAAGATCGGTCTGCATGCGCTGCTTGCCGTTTTGAAGGTCGCCTTCGAGGACCTGAAGCTCGAGAAGGTCATTCTGCATGTTTATGAGGATAATGTCGCGGCGAGACATATCTATGAAACTGCCGGCTTTGTCAAGAAGGACAGCCATATCAGCTGCGGCATGACCGAAAACTACATGGAAATCACACCGGAAGCCTATTCTGAGAAGTGTAAGGAGATGAAAGCATGCAAGTCGTAAAATATATGTTTCAGCCGCACGGCGATGAACGCGGACAGCTCGTCGCGCTGGAGGAGTTCAAGGATATTCCGTTCAAGATCAAGCGCGTTTACTATATGTATGATACCGTTACCGATGTCAGACGCGGATTTCATGCGCACAAAGCTCTGGAGCAGATTCTGATCTGCATTCACGGCTCCTGCAAGATTCTGCTTGACAACGGTCACGAGAAGAAGGTCATTCCGCTCGAAAAGCCCTATGAGGGACTGTATGTTGCCAATAACATGTGGAGAGAAATGTATGATTTTTCCTCTGATGCAGTTCTGCTGGTGCTGGCTTCCGAGCTCTATGATGAAAGCGATTACATCAGAAATTACGATGATTTTCTTGCTTTTGTGAAGGCAAGTGAGGAGGAGAATAAATGAAGGTTCCGTTTGTTAGCTTCAAGCCTATGGAGGCAGAGCTCGATACTGCGCTCCGCGGTGCATTCCACAGAGTCTATACTGCAAGCTGGTATATCGAGGGCAGGGAGGATGAAGCCTTCGAGAAGGCGTTTGCAGAATACTGCACCTCGAAATACTGTGTCGGTGTCGGCAACGGTCTCGATGCACTGATGCTTGCGCTCAAGGCGCTCGGCATCGGACCGGGCGATGAGGTGATTGTGCCTTCCGATACATACATTGCAACGGCACTTGCCGTGACCTATGTCGGTGCGACGCCGGTCTTTGTGGAGCCGGATATCCGTACCTACAACATCGCGCCGGAGCTGATCGAGGCAAAGATCACCGACAGAACGAAGGCGATCATGCCGGTGCATCTGTACGGTCAGCCCTGCGATATGGACCCGATCATGGCGATTGCAAAGAAGTATCATCTCTTTGTCGTCGAGGACTGTGCACAGGCGCACGGTGCGACCTATAAGGGAAAGCGGATCGGCTCGTTCGGCGATGCGGCAGGCTTCTCCTTCTATCCGGGAAAGAATCTCGGTGCGCTCGGCGATGCCGGTGCCACCGTTACAAATGACAAGGCGCTTGCCGACAAGGTCAGAGCGCTCGGCAATTACGGCTCTGATTATAAGTATCATCATATCTATCAGGGCAATAATTCCCGTCTGGATGAGATGCAGGCTGCATTCCTTGCAGCAAAGCTGCCGCATCTGGACAGAATGAACGAGGAACGCAGAAAGATAGCAAAATGCTATCTGGACGGGATTACGAATCCGGATATCGTTCTGCCGTTTGTTCCGGATTATGCCGTACCGGTCTGGCATATCTTTGCCGTCCGGACGCAGAAAAGAGATGCACTGGCGGATTATCTCGCGGAAAAGGGCATCTCGACCAATAAGCATTATCCGATTCCGATGCACATGCAGGATTGCTACCGTGAGCTGAACATTCCGCAGGGCGCACTGCCGGTTGCTGAGGAAATCAGCGCAACGGAACTGAGCCTGCCGATGTTCTACGGCATGACCGATGAACAGATCGAATATGTGATCAGTTCTGTCAACAGCTTCAGATAAACGAAACAGCAATTCAATGAAACCGGGAGGAAACCTGTTTGATGGGGATTATTCAGAACGTGAGACATAAATGGGGTTCAATGTCGAAGGAAGCGCGTGCTTCGGTTGCATATACCATTTGCAGCATCATTCAGAAGTGTATCTCATTTATCAATATGCCGATTTTCATGCGGCTGATGTCTACCGAGGAATACGGCGAGATGACGGTTTATTCATCGTGGTCCGGTATATTCTCGATCGTGCTGACGCTGAATCTCGCTTACGGTTCGTTCTCTCCGGCGATGCTGAAATTTGAGAAGGACCGCGACAGGTACATCTCCGCCATTCAGGGAATCTGGCTGGTGCTGTGCAGCTTCTTCATGATCATCTATCTGCCGTTTCAGGGCTTCTGGAACGGGATTCTTGATCTGCCGACGCTGTTTGTGATTTTCCTCGTGCTCGAAACGCTTTCCATAAACTCTGTCAATCTCTGGAGCGGCAAAAAGCGCTTTGAGTATGAATATAAACCGGTTGTCGCACTGACACTGCTGATGTCGGTTGCGAATACCGCGATCTCTCTTGTATTTGTTCTGCTCAGTGAGCAGAAGGGCGAAGCGAGAATCATCGGTCATGTGGTCGCCACGCTTGCATTCGGCATGATTATCTTCTGCTTGAATACAATCCGCGGCAAGAGCCTGTTCCATAAGGAATACTGGAAATATGCGCTAAGCTTCAATGTGCCGCTGCTCGCATATTATCTCTCGCAAATGGTCTTCAATCAGAGCGACAGACTGATGATCAACCACTACTGCGGCAAGGGTAAGGCTGCGATCTACGGCGCTGCCTATACGCTGGCAATGATCCTGACCTTCGTCCTGAATGCGATCAATAACTCCTATGTTCCGTGGTTCTATAAGAAGATCAAGGACGGCAGGGAGGAGGAGAATGCCAAGGTCGCAAACGGCATTGCGATTCTCATGGCGGGTCTGATCATGTGCATCGTGATTATGGCGCCGGAGATCATTCTGATCATGGGCGGTCAGAAATATGCGGAGGCGATCTGGATTATCCCGCCGGTCGCAATCAGCCTGCTGCTGCTGTTCTATGCGCAGCTCTTCATCAATGTGCAGTTCTATTACGAGAAGAAAAAGAGCCTTGTGTATGCTTCAATCGGTGCTGCCGTGGCAAATATCATCCTGAATGCGATTCTGATTCCGAATGTCAGCTATATCGCTGCCGGATATACGACGCTGTTCAGCTATATTCTGTTCGCGGGAATGAACTATATCGCAATGCGGAAAGTCGCGGCGGAAAATAATTTCTCGATGAAGTCACTCGATATGAAGATGCTGTGTCTGATTTTTCTGGCATTCTGTGCGGTCTGCTTCCTGATGATGGCACTGTACCGGTTTATTATCATCAGATATGTGATTGTCGTCATTGCCGCGGCTGCTGCACTGATCAAACGCAGACAGCTGATGCAGTTTGTCAATAAAACAATCAGACATAAATAACGCAGAAAAACGGCTAATTGAGGAGTGTGTAATATTTGGGAGTACAAAAAGGAATCCGGCTGACCAAAAGAATCGTGAAAGCACCGTTTCAGCTGATTACTAATTCCGTTTTGAACTGCAAAGCAGAACAGTATATTAAAAAAATGACAGAGACACCGGTCAAAGACAAGATCAGGGTCGGGTTTATTGTTCAAATGCCCGAGCTCTGGGATAAGCAGTCCTCGGTTTATGCGAAAATGGTTTCCGATCCTGCTTTTGATGTGTCAATGATTATCGTGCCGGCTTATGATCTGGTGACGGAAACGGTGGGGGGGTATTCCGCGGAAAAGGAATTCTTCCTCAATGCCTGCCGCAACGGCAGCTATATTCTGGCGAAGGACGGAGACCGGTTTGTTGATATTTCGCAGGAGGGCTTTGACTATCTGTTCTATCAGCGCCCCTATGACCATTATCTGCCCGATACGCTGAAAAGTAGCACAACCGTGTGTTTTACGCGTGTTTGTTATGTGCCTTATGCAACGCCGGAGATCAAAAGCACAAGCATTTATCCGGTCGCATTCTTCCGAAATCTGTACTTCGGATTTATGGAGGACAGCGGCGCAGCGGAGGTCAATATGCAGAAGCTGCACAAGAACAGTGACGGTGTGCAGCATTTCATGAGCGTCGGATATCCACCCTTTGAAAAATGCCTGACAATCCGCAGCGAATGCCGTTACCGCAGCTTTCTCTGGACACCGCGCTGGAGCTATGATCCGGTTGTCGGCGGCAGTCATTTTCTCGAGTATTATCAGCAGTTAACGGATTTTGACTGGGGCGATGCATCGCTTATGATCCGTCCGCATCCGCTGATGTGGGATAATTTCATCAAGAACAATCTCCTGACCGCGGAAAAGGCGGAGGCGATCCGGCAAAGCTGGGCGGAACGGCATATCCATACTGATCAGAACAAAAGCATTGAGGATACGTTTGTGACCGCCGATGTGATGATCTCTGACCGCTCTTCGGTGATCCCGATGTTTTTCCTTACCGGAAAGCCGGTGATCTACTGCCCGATCGAATGTGAATATGGCTCGCTGTTCGGCGCGATTCTTCCGGGACTGTATCTTGCAAATGACTGGTCCGAGCTGGAAAAATATATCCGGATGCTTTCTGCGCATGAGGATCCGCTGCTAGAAAAACGACAGAAAATCATCACGGAATACTTCGGTAGCAATCAGTCTGCGACAGACAATATCGTGCAGGCGATCAAGAATGACAGCTTGCGTTTAAAATAATCAGAAATGGGTGATTGAATGACCTTCGGTGTCGTTTCCTATAA